>CACXEL010000078.1 GCA_902766655.1 uncultured Lachnospiraceae bacterium
GCTGCGTTGGTCATGACCCGGATGATGAGGAAGCCGGGCTCCTCCGGCATGTACTTTTTTTCCTGATCGTCTCTGAAATCCATCTGTATTTGGCTCCGTTCGGGGCCTCGCCGGGGCGATGGCCTGCAAAAGCTCCTGTTACTTCTGTTATAACTTTGTCCTGGTCAGACCAGGCAGTCGGTTTATTCGTTGCCCTCTGCCATCCGGCCATTCTCTCAGCGGGCCCGGCTCCAGTCCATGCGGATGAAGTGAACGTTGGCCGGCACCGCCACGTCCAGCATGCTCTCCATGAGGGGGCAGAGCCAGAGCAGCCCGCCCTGGGCGGAGGCGAGGCGGGCGATGGCCGACATGAGGCGGTCGTCGCGGCTGGAGGAGATGAGGCAGTAGGTGACATTTTCCGCGCGCTCGGTCAGGGTCTCATTTTCCACGACCTCCGAGAAGGGGCGCGCGCCCTTCTCCGGTGCGACCCGGGTCAGGGCTTCGGCTATGGTGCCAAGGTGCTCCGGAGAGCCGCCGCCCGCGATGCGGATCTCCTGCTCCGTCATGCAGTCCCGCCCGTTGGAAATGAGGCCGACCGGGATCCGCCCGTCGATGCAGCGCCCGGCCAGGGTGAAAGCCAGACGGATGCTGTGCTCCAGGATCTCCGGGTCGTAGTAGACGGCCGGCTCCTCCAGATTGAGGAGAATGCGGATCTCCTGGCCGGAGGTGTGTTCCCGCAGGTTGACCATGAGCTGGCCCGAGCGGGCGCTGGCCTTCCAGTTGACGGACCGCATGGGGTCCGATGGAGCGTACTCACGGATGCCGCGGAAGGTGAAGACGTCCTCGTAGAGGCGTTTCCTGGCGATGACTTCGCCCAGGATCTGTTCCCAGGCGTCGTCCATGGCGTCGTCGGGGAGCATTTTGGGCTGAACGTAGAGGTCCGTGTACTGGGCCACGTCCTTGTAGCCCGCCCGTCGGTCGAAGAGGCCGGGCACGACGAAGCTGGTGCCCAGGATCTGGTAGTAGCCGCGCTTTCTGGCCGTCAGGGCCTGCTCGCGGGTCACGGCCTCGTAGCCGCCCATGGTGAAGTATTCGACGACGTTGGTCCGGTCGGAGACGGTGGCGTTGGGGTTGTCCGAGGCCAGGAGGCCGGAGGACATCTGGAACTGGAGGCGGACCACCGGGAGTGGCAGGCGCTTTCGGTTGGTCACCTCGTAAATGAGGGTCGCCGTCTCCCCCTCGGTCACGGCGCGTTCTTTGAAGGTGAGCACGGCTGAAAGGCCCTTGTCCCAGATCTCGAGAAAGATCCGCTGCCAAAGCCAGTATAAAATGAAAATCCCGAGGGGGATCCATACGATCAGCATAGTGCACCTCCGCCGCGGATTCTGTCTTCAGAAGGATTCGGTGGGGACGGGAACCGAATCCAGGATCTCCCGGATCACGGCCGGGCCGTCCGCCCGGCGGCCGTAGCTGTGGGCCAGGATCAGGCGGTGGGCAAGTACGGGCACCGCAAGTGCCTTGATGTCCTCGGGCACCACGTAGTCCCTCTCCTCCAGATAGGAGTAGACCTGGACGGCGTGGAGGAGGGCCAGGGAGCCGCGGGGACTCACGCCGGAGGCCACGTCGCCTCTTGTCCTGGTGGCGAGCGTCAGGTCGGCGATATAGCCGAGAAGCTCAGAGGAGATCTCGATCTTTTTGGCCTCCTCGCGGGCCCTGAGGATGGCGCTGCCGTCCGTCACGGGGCCAATCGAGGAGAGGACGTCGTCCGTCAGGAAGCGACGGAGGACGGCGATTTCTTCATTTCTGTCCGGGAAGCCCAGGGAGAGCTTCATGAGGAACCGGTCCAGCTGGGCCTCGGGCAGGGGAAAGGTACCGCTGGTCTCCACCGGGTTCTGGGTCGCGATGACGAAAAATGGCTCTTTGAGGGCCCGTGTCTCACCGTCCACCGTCACCTGCCGCTCCTCCATGCACTCGAGGAGGCCGGCCTGGGTCCTGGGCGTGGCACGGTTGATCTCGTCGGCCAGAAGGATGCCCGTGAAGACCGGGCCCGGCTTGAAAATGAAGGCCTTCTCCCCTTCATGCCAGACCGAAAGGCCGGTCACGTCCGAGGGCAGGAGGTCCGGCGTGAACTGGATCCGGTTGAAGTCCACGGCCACGGACCTGGCCAGGGACTTGGCCAGCATGGTCTTGCCGGTGCCCGGGACGTCCTCCAGGAGGACGTGGCCGCCGGCCACCAGGGCGGTGAGGACCAGGCGGATCGTCCTGCGGCGGCCCACCAGAACGCGGTCTATATTTTCTTCTATCGCGAGAATGTCTTCCCTGGCACCCATGCTGCACCTCCGATTGTTCTGAAAGATCCGTTTCTTAAAGTATAACCAAGTGCTTTTCTATTTTAAAGGGGAAAATGAGGGACCTTCCTTTTTCTCATTTTCCTCGGGTTTCTTTATACTTAATTTAGATTTTTTAGGAACGTTTTCTGAATTATACACATTCCTGCAACATTTCCCCTGTATAGTATACGTCAGATAGATGAAATGACCACTCACTATCTCCCCCCTCATTATAAGAAACGAAAAAGAGACCCGGCCAGGTCTCTTTTTTGTGTTAGCAATGAGCCGGGCGCGAATAAAGAATGATGGAGCCAGGGGAGAGCTCGCTTTCCCCTGGCTCCATCATTCTTTATTTGCATGCGGCGAATGCCGCCACAACGAGCGGCTCCGCCGCGAGTCTGTCCGCCCGGCTCATGCCACCCCCGGCTGCGTCTCGGCGAATGAGCCACAACGAGCCGGCTCCGCCGCGAGTCTGTCCGCCCGGCTCATTCCCCGATCACTGCCACTTCTGGCGGATCTCCTCGTACTTCCCGCTGGTCATGAGCGCCGTCTCCGCGGTGCCCTTCAGCTTGACCACGTAGGTCCATCTTCCGTAGACCTCCAGCTTTCTGATCGCGTCGGTCCGGATGATGTAGGACTTGTGGCACCGCATGAAGACCTTGGGGTCCAGCTTCTCTTCCAGGGCGGAGAGGGACTGGGCTGTCAGAAACGTATCGGCGCCCGTGACGATCCGCGTGACGCCGTCCGTCCGCTCAATCATGATTATGTCACTGATGTCGACGAAGTTGATCTCCTCCTTGCCCCGGATGATCAGCTTGTCGTCGCGGACGGGCTTCATTTTCCCGTCGTCGGCGGCCGGGCCGGACAGGGCGCTGATCCTCTCCAGGGTCTTTCGGATCCTGGCCATGTCGAAGGGCTTGACCAGGTAGTCGAAGGCGTAGATCTCAAAGGCGTTGGCCATGTACTCGCTGTGGGCGGTGGCGAAGATGATCTTCACTTTCGGATCCACCTCGGTGATGGCCTTGGCGCACTCCAGGCCGCTCTCGCCGCCCAGGTCGATGTCCATAAAGACGATTTCGGGACGAAGAGCGATGAAGTCGCTGATGGCGGCGGCGAAATTGCCGCAGGAGGAGACGACCTTGAACCCCTCGTTCCGCTCGATCATCTTGCCGAGGATGGTCCTGATCTGCTCTTCGTCCTCCACTACCATGACTTTCATCATATCTTCGTCCCGTTCCTTTTCAGTCAGTATTTTTCCGCTGCCTTACAGCGTTCTCATTCCTTCTTCTTGTCCACGAAATCCGTGACGCCGTTCCCGATATCCTTCTTCATCTTGGTGTCGGCCTGGATGTTCTGGAGCTTGTAGTAGTCCATGACGCCCATGTTGCCGGACCGCAGGGCTTCCGCCATGGCTCTCGGCACTTCAGCCTCGGCCTTCACGACCTCGGCCTTCATTTCCTGCTCAAGGGCGACGGCCATGGCCCTTCTCTCCTCGGCCTTGGCCTGGGCGATCTTGGTGTTGGCCTCCGCCTGCAGGCTCTGGAGGTTGGCGCCGATGTTCCGGCCGATGTCGATGTCGGCGATGTCGATGGAAATGATTTCATACGCCGTTCCGGAGTCGAGTCCCTTGTCCAGGACCACCTTGGAGATGTCGTCCGGGTTCTCCAGCACCTGGCTGTGGGTGGTGGAGGAGCCGACGGTGGTGACGATGCCTTCGCCGACGCGGGCAAGGACCGTGGCCTCACCGGCGCCGCCGATCAGGCGGTCAATGTTGGTCCTGACGGTGACGCGGGCCTTGACGAGAAGCTCGATGCCGTCCTTGGCGACCGCGGAAATCTCGGGAGTCTCGATGACCTTGGGTGTAACGCTCATCTTCACCGCCTGGAAGACGTCGCGGCCGGCCAGGTCGATGGCGGAGGCCTGCTCGAAGGACAGGCTCATGCCGGCTCTCTCCGCGGCGATCAGGGCGTTGATCACGTTGTCCACGTTGCCGCCGGCCAGGTAATGGGCTTCGAGCTCATTCGTCTTGACCTCCAGGCCGGCCTTGGTGGCCTTGATCATGGGACCCACGATCTTGGCGGGCTTTACGCGGCGGATCTTCATGCCGACGAGGGAGAAGATGGAGATCTTCACGCCGCTCGCGATGGCGGAAATCCACATTCCCACGGGTATGACCGTAAAGAATACCAGGATGAGAACGATAACTACTACAGCGACGATGATGGGTCCTAAATCAATAATCATGGTCATTCTCCTTTCTCGACAAAGATCTTATTGTTCTTTATTTCCTTGATCACAATGCTGTTGTCTTTTTTGATGTAGTCTCCTCCGGAGAGGATATCCAGTTTGACGCCGTCGAACTCGCCCTTGCCCGAAGGCCGGAGGTCCGTCAGCGCGACGCCCTTTTTCCCGATCAGATATTCCATATCCGTCTCGTCAATGAAGAGGTTTTTGCCCGGCAGGTCCGTGTCCAGCTTGATCGGTGACTTCACCTTCTTCGAATTGAAAATGATAACACTCACCACCAGCATCACCGCAATGACCACGATGGCGATCACGCCCACGATCACCCGCTCGGATGCGTTCCTCCCCGTCAGAAAGATCCCGGCCGCAGTACCGATGATACCGCAGATCCCCGGCACCCCGAAGCCCGGCATGAAGAATTCCAGGCCGATCAGGATGATTCCGACAAGGAGTACGATGATGCCCAGAATATTTATCGCACCCATATATTATACTCCTTTGTCAAACGCTACTGTGAACATTGTTTCCGTTTCGTCCGATTTCAATGTAATGCTGCCCCTGTTCTCCGTCAGAATGTCGGACACGATGGCGAGTCCCTGCCCGTGGCCTTCCCCCTTTTTGGTGGTGAAGCCTCTCCGGAAAATGCTCTCCCGCATGTCCTCGGGAATCGCAGGGCCGTTATTTCCGACCTCGAACACATAGCTTTCCGACGTCTCCGTGATGTTGACGCGAAGCTGCTTTTCCGCCCGGTCCGAGTCCTCCAGGGCCCGCAGCGCATTGTCGATCAGGTTGGAGAGGACCTTGCAGAGCTCCCAGTCCTCCATGCCGAGGGCGGCGAGGTCGGACTTGACTTCGATCACGAACTCGATCCCCTTGGCGTCCGCCTCGGCCGACTTGGCGGCCAGGAGGGCGTTGATGGCGGGCTTGGAGGTCTTGATCGCCTTGCCTGTCTTCAAAAGCTCCCTGTATACATTTCTGAAATACGCCTCCATTTCATCATATTCCCCGAGCTCCATGAGGCCGTAGACGACCTGCAGATGATTGAGATAATCATGTCTGTCAGACCGCAGCCTGTCGTTGAAGCGGCTCAGATTCTCTATGCTCTCGCGGAGCGTGTCGTTCCTGGCCCTGAGCCTTAAGTCGCTTCTGATCAGCAGTAAAATGCAGACCAGGAGCACCACCACCAGGATGACGCACAGCGTGAGGTAAGAACTGTTCGCGGCCACTTTTTGTTTCCTCCTTGGTCACAGAGTATCACTTTTCGGGGAAGAGACAACGGATATATTCTCAATTATACACTTTCCGGCTTCAAATGACAGAAAAAAACAGGGCCGGTCCTTTTTCCCGGATCGGGAAAAGGACCGGCCCTGTTTTTCAGGCTCTCACCGGAAATGAGCCTTTCCGAACATATCGCAGTAAGCGCCATCGATCTCCGGACTCAGCAGACAACGGACGCCGTAATAGTACACCGGTATCACACACCAGGTCTCCATCAGGGTCCTCTCCGCCTGCCTGAGCTGATTCGCGCGCATGGCGGCATCCGTTCCCATGCGGATCTCCTGGATCAGTGAGTCGTACCCGGTCCAGACCGGCGCCTGCGGAGCCTCACGCCTGCCCAGCGTGAGGCCGCTGGCTGCAGAATCGGAAGCGAACCTTTCCAGCAGGCAGGCCGGATCGTTGTAATCCGCCGGCCACCCTTCGCGGGCCAGCACGTACTGCCCGCTCATGAGGGCCGCGTAGTAGTCGTCCCAGGGCAGGCTTTCCACCACGAGGTCGATTCCCAGCACCGCCAGGTCTTCGCGGAGCTCCTCCGCGACCGCCAGATGTCCCTCGCTCTCCGTCGTCAGGAAGGGCAGGGTGATGGCGGGCTCCACCGTGAACGTCTGGTCTTCATTTTCCGTGAACCGGTAGCCGCAGCCCTCCAGCAGCCCCTTGGCCTGGGCGACGTCGGCTCCGGAGGCGTCCAGGTAGGAGACCGTCTCGTCCTTGTAGATGCCTCCGTTCCCGTCGCTCATCCCGGGCGGAATCAGGGAATCCGCGGCGATTCCGCCGGTCCTCTCCGCCACCGTCGGCCGGTCGATGAGCATGGAGACGGCCTTCCGGAAGGTCATGGCCTGCCAGGCGGACTTGTTGCTGAAATAATCCGAGGCTGCGTTGAAGACAAGGTAGTAGGTCCCCGCCCCGGTCACCGTGTGAACGTCCGCAGCTGTCTCCATGGAGGCGGGAATCACGTCCACATAGTCCAGCTCACCGCAGTCGTAGGCGTCGGCCGTATACCCGTCATCTCTGGAAATGACCACCTCCAGCTGGTCCGCCTTCACCGCCTCCGCGCCGTAAAATGCAGAATTCTTCCTGAAAATGAGCTTGTCATCGCCGGCTTTCCCCGCATAGCAGAAGGCCCCGTTGGAAATGAAGCCCTCCCCCTCGGTCCAGGCCCCCGGCGCCGTCCCCTCCGGATCGGCCGCCGCGACCGCCTTTTCCGGCACCGGGAAGAAGACGGGCATGGTCAGAAGTTCTGTGAAATAAGGGGCCGGATGCTGCAGCGTCACCACCAGCTTCCGGTCGCCGGAGGCCTCTGCCATGAGAGATCCGTCGTCGTTCCGGGCGATGATGTCCGTCAGCAGGTACCCGTAGGGGGCGCCGGTCTCCGCGCGCGCAGCCCGGTTCCAGCTGTAGATAAAATCCCCCGCCGTCAGGGCAGACCCGTCGCTCCAGACAGTCTTTTTCAGTTTGATGGTATATACCGTGCCGTCGGCGCTGATTTCGGGCATGGCGGAAGCCAGCTCGGGGAGGATTTCCCCGTCCCCGGTCTCCGTGTAGAGCCCCGCAAAGCAGTTGACGGCCAGCGTGAGGCCGGCCCGGTTCCCGGTCAGGGCCGGGTCCAGGCTGTCGGGCAGCTCCCCAAAGCCCGCGCTGAAGACCACCGGCTCGGGCACAGGCTCCTCGGTCGGCGTCGGCTCCGCCGTGGGCGTAGTCTCCGCATCTTCCCCGGTCATTTCGCTTTCGGTCTCCGTCTCCGCTTTCGTATCCGTTCCTTCTCCGCTGCCGCAGGCGGTGAGTCCCGTCATGAGGACCGCCGCGAGGAGCAGCGCAAATGCTCTCTTTTTCATCTTTCTCCTGCCGGGCCGTCACGGCCCCGTGTATGTCTTTTTATGATCCGCCTGCCAGTCCGGACATCACCAGACCGCAGCCGGCTTTTCATTAATACTATTGTCTCCAAGCCCGGCAAAAAATCAAGGAAAAGTTTCAATATTCGTCAGCGCCGGGCCTTCGTGTGCAAATCCCCGGCGGAAATGGGTGCCGCCCTGTCCGGTGCATCGTTTCTTGACACGGCAGCCATTGTGGTATATCATGATAGGCGTTGCTGGGGGCGCCCGCCGGCTGAGAAGGCTTTTGCCTGACCCCTATTACTTGATCCGGATAATACCGGCGTAAGGAGGCAAGTATATGTTATCATTTTTAGCCACCGAGGACGGTGGCCTCACGACAGGCGGTTACATTGTTACCGCCATTCTCATCTTTCTTCTTCTGATTCTCATCTCCACCATCGCAAACAGGGGTAAAAAGATCGGTGCCCGCCAGCTGGCCTTCGCGGCCGTCGCCCTGGCCCTGGCCACGGTCTGCTCCATGATCAAGGTGTGGGAAATGCCCATGGGCGGCTCCGTCACCCTGCTCAGCATGCTCTTTGTGGTCCTGATCGGCTACTGGTACGGCCCCGCCGTCGGTCTCATGGCCGGCGTCGCCTACGGCCTGCTCCAGCTGATCCTCGGGCCCTACATCGTCAGCATTCCCCAGCTCCTGGTGGACTACCCCTTCGCTTTCGGCGCCCTTGGCCTGGCCGGCTTCTTCTCGAAAATGAAGAACGGCCTCACCATCGGCTACGTCGTGGCGGTCTTCGGGCGCTTTGTCTTCGCGGTGCTCTCGGGCGTCATTTTCTTCGGCATGTACGCGCCGGAGGGCATGTCCCCCATGATCTACTCCATCGTCTACAACGGCAGCTACCTGCTGGCTGAGGCGGTGGTCACCGTCATCATCATCTCCATCCCGGCCGTCAAAAAGGCCCTCGCGCGCGTCCGCCAGCAGGCTGTCGCGTAACGGGAAGGAAAATAAGAACAAGCAGCAAAAAAGAGCGGCATTCCGGCGGATGCCGCTCTTTTTTGCAGGAGAGTGAGACAGAGGGAGGGGCCATTTTGAGAAAAAAGGCCCCTCCCTCTGTCTCAAAAAAGCCTCCGCGCATTCCGCGCGGAGGCCGTTCCTCTTTATATGGTCAGTTGATGCTGATATACCTCTTCTCCGGCTCCTTCTTCTCCTTCTCCTTCGGCAGGTCAAGCTTCAGGACGCCGTCCTCAAATGTGGCGGTGATGTCCGTCTCCTCCATCTCCTTGCCGACGTAGAAGCTTCTGCGGAAGCTGCCGGTGTAGCGCTCCTTGCGGACGTACTTGTGCTCGCCCTCGGGCTTCTCCTCTGTCTCAACGTGCTTCTCGGCCGCGACGGTCATGTAGCCGTCCTTGAGCTCGATCTGCAGGTCTTCCTTCTTGAAGCCCGGCAGGTCCATGAGGATCTCATACTTGTCGCCGACTTCGCGGATATCTGTCTTCATGGGCGCGAAGCGGGGCATCTGCTTCCTGGGCGCCGGATAATCAAAATCAAAGAAATTGTCCAGATCATCAAAAAGGCCTGTTCCAAAAATGCTCGGTACTAACATAGTGCATGCTCCTTTCTGCTGCATATCATATCTGGGTGAGATTCCGGGGACCGGACGGATCCGGGCGGGATCTTTGCCTTCCGTTGTTTTTCCTTTGTTCTAGAGCAAATATAGCACTGTTTATTAGCACTGTCAAGAGGTGAGTGCTAATTAATTTGTGAACAATCTGTGAAATGCAGATATAAGGGGGGTGGTCTTTTTGAAAATCAGGGACGGTCCTTTTCTCTCAAAAATCTTTGATTTTTGAGAGAAAAGGACCGTCCCTGATTCTCAAAAAGGGCCGTCCATTGCTCTTATTCCCCGCTCAGATGCACCTCTTCGAGCGTCCAGTCCTCCCCGCAGACCAGGAAATCGGCCTTTTTCCCCTCCTCCAGGCTTCCGATCTCCGCTTCCGCTCCTATCACGGCCGCAGGCCTGAGCGTGGCGGCGAGGATGGCTTCCTCCGCGGGAATTCCCCAGCTCATGACGTTTACCATGTCCTCGTACAGGTTCCGGGCAGCACCGGCGATAGTGCCGTCAGGAAGGCTTGCCAGACCTCCCTTCAGAATGACCTTCTGCCCGCCGAGCTCGTATTCGCCGTCCGGCATGCCGCAGCAGCGGAGGGCGTCAGAGATCAGGCATATTCTCCCGGGGAAGAGCCTGAACGCCGCCCTGACCGCGCTCGGATGCACGTGCAGCCCGTCGCAGATGAGCTCCGCTGTGACCGCCTCCTGCTCAGCAGCCGCCCCGATCACGCCCGGGTTCCGGTGGTGGAGCGGCGGCATGGCGTTGAAAAGGTGAGTGACGTGGGAGGCCCCGGCCGCGAACGCGCGGGCCGCCTCCTCGTAGGTGGCGTCAGTGTGGGCGACGGACACCCGGCAGGCAGGAGAGACAGCGCGGATGAAGGCCTCCGCGCCTTCAAGCTCCGGCGCCACATCCACGATCCTGATCAGCCCGCCCGCGGCCTCCTGCAGAGTGAAAAAGCCCTCCGCATCCGGCTTTCTGAGATAAGCGCTGTTCTGAGCCCCCTTCTTCTTTTCAGAAAAATAAGGCCCTTCCATATGTATCCCCATAAGTCTCGCCCCATCCTCAGGGCGCCGCTCGGCATATTCTGCGGCAGTTCGGAAGGCCCTTTCCAGGCGGTCATATGGCAGCGTCATGGATGCCGGCGCGAAGGATGTGATGCCGTGGGCAGCAAGGTACCTCCCCATGACGGCCAGGCCGTCTATGCCTCCATCCGAGAAATCATGGCCCGAGTTCCCGTGGGTGTGGATGTCCACAAGGCCCGGGATGACGTGCCGGCCCCGGAGGTCGATCACAGAATCGGCGGTCTCTCCCGGGTCTTCATTTCCCGAAGCCTCAGGGATGACCTTCCTGATCCTCCCGCCGGACACGAGCAGGCTTCCCTTCACGAAGCCGGACCTGCCCTGAAAAATCAGCGCATTCGTAAACAGTTTTCTCTGCATTCTTCTCTCATTCTCCGAAATAAGCCCGGATCTCCCGCATCCGCCCGCTCTGCTCCACGCGGAAGGGACAGCGGCGGTCGCAGTGGCCGCAGCCGATGCAGTCCGCGGCCGTCTTCGCCAGCGTCCGGTAGTGCTCCGCGGCCATGCCGTCGCCCGCCCCGGCGAGGTCGTAGTACTTGTTGATGAGCCCGATGTCAAGGCCGGCGGGGCAGGGCTTGCAGTGGTTGCAGTAGACGCATTTTCCGCTGGCCGCGGGCGGCGCGAAATGCCCGATCTCCGAGTAATCCAGCGCCTCCACCGGCTGGTCGTAGTAGGCCAGGAGCTTTTCGACCTCCGCCACGCTCTGGGCACCTGGCAGGACAGTCAAAATGCCCGGCCGATCCAGCGCGTAACGGATACACTGATAAGGCGTCAGGGCCTTCCCGAAGGGGGACCGGGCAGCGTCCAGGAGCTGACCGCCGGAGAACGGCTTCATGACGGAAATGCCGACCCCCTCCTTCTCGCACCTCCTGTATACAGCCGTCCGCTCGTCCACGGACCCGTTGGCATACTCGCCCTCCCCGTAGTCATAGGCCGGATTGACGGAGAACATGAGCATGTCGACGTCCGCCTCGTCCATGATCTGCCCGATCACGGCCGGCGTGTGGGAGGAAAGGCCGACGTGCCTCACAACGCCCTGCCGTTTCAGGTCCAGAATATAGTCATAAATCCCGTTCGCCTGGTAGGTCCTCCAGTCGGACGCCTCGTCCTGGCAGTGGATGAACCCGTAATCAATATAGTCCGTATAAAGCTCCGTCAGCTGCCTGTCGACGGACCGCTTCACGGTATCCAGGTCCAGCGACCACCCGTAGGTCCCCGCGCTGTAATCCGCGCCGAAGTGGATCTGGTAGAAAATGCACGCACGCACGTCCTTCAGCGCTTCTCCATAGATCGGAAAGCTGGCCCCGTCGCCCGCAGCCAGGTCGAAATAATTGATGCCGCCTTCATACGCCCTTCGGAGCGCTCTGACCGCTTCCGCCATGCCGGCCTCGTACATATAGGCCGAGCCCAGGCCGATCTCGCTGATTCTGTCACCCGTTTTTGTGTTTATTCTGTACTTCATACCGTTCAAGCCTCCCGAAGTCATATGGATCTTAATCATATTATAAATGCGAAGGGAAACACAATCAAATGCCAATGTCCGATACATTGCCGTGCCGTCTGATGATTTGCGCGCAGACGCATCAGATAATGGCACGCTTGCCTCTATTATTGATTGACTTTTTACAAAAATGAGGTATACTTTTTTGTGAACATGTTCATAAAGTCCCTGCACAGGAGCCCTGTCCCCCAAATTCGGTGCTCCTGTGCAATTCCCTAAGACCTGTGCAGCTGTTCCTGCCGACCTCAACGCCGACAGTTTTTTCAGAACACATCGAACCGTCGGCCCCTTTCGGCCGGCGGTCTTTTTGTGGCAGCCCTTCCGGCGGATGCCGCTCCAGCTCCGGGACTCGATCCTGGTTGACTTTTTCCGAAGCCCCTTTTATAATTTTATGGATTTGCACTTGTTCCGCACCCGGACTTATCCCTCAAAAGCGCTCACTGTTTTCATTTCCCGGTCTGCAGCCTCCGGAAAAGGCCTGTATCAGCCATGCCGAAGATCATCGAGAACCTGAAAGAGAATATCCTGGCGGAGGCCAGGCATATCCTGAACACGGAGGGGTACCCGGCCCTGACGGTCCGGCGGGTGGCCGGCGCGCTGAACATCGGCGTGGGGACCATCTACAACTACTTTCCTTCCAAGCTGGAGCTGGCTGCCGGCGTCCTGGAGGAGGATTGGAATGCCGGGCTCAGGGAATTCCGCCAGATTCCCGTAAACATCTCAACGGAAGTGGCGCTGGAGACCCTCTTCCACATCATCCGGGAATTCTCCCTGAAATACAGCTCCGCCTGGCTCAGATATGCGCGCCACGCCGATAACCGGTCCCTGCTCTCCCACTACCACGCGGTTCTTCTGCAGGAGCTGACCGATTATATCAGCCAGACGCTTCCGAAGGAGCAGCTGGAGGAAGAGCCGTATCTCCCCAGATTCCTGGGTGAACTCGTGCTGCGTTTCGGCGCAGATGAGAGGACTGATTACGAGCGGATCCGGCCGGGGCTGGAGAAGCTGCTGAAAAGAAAATGACGGAAAGAGTGCGGCGGGACCCACGCGGGGCACGCCGCGCTTTTGCTTTGGCCGATCCGTGTCTTCATTTCCCGGAAATAAAGACCGTCCAGTTTTAATTGACTAACTGCCCTCGTCCATGGTACGCTCCTTGCACAGGATGAGCTATGACGGCAAGGTATTTTCCGAGCGGGAATCGCGCACATAAAGAATCTCTTATTATTGGAAGAACTATGCCCCTGCCCATCCGGCAGGGCTTTTTTTGTGGAAAAGCGGCAGGAACGCCGCGCCCCTTCATCTCATTCAATCATCTACGGAACGGAGTAATCAGGCATGCTCAAAATCGCGATCTACGGCAAAGGCGGCATCGGCAAATCGACCGTGACGGGCAATCTCGCCGCGGCCTTCTCCAGGCTCGGCAAGCGGGTGATTCAGATCGGCTGCGACCCCAAGTCGGATTCCACCATCAACCTCCTGGGCGGCGAGCCCCTCACGCCCGTCATGGACTATATGCGGGACCACGACCGCGATCCGGAGGACCTCTCCGAGATCTCCCGGGTCGGCTTCGGCGGCGTCCTCTGCATCGAGACCGGCGGTCCCACCCCCGGCCTTGGCTGCGCGGGCCGTGGCATCATCGCCACCTTCCAGCTCCTGGAGGACCTGGCCCTCTTTGAAACCTGGAAGCCCGACGTGGTCCTCTACGACGGCCTGGGCGTCGTCGTCTGCGGCGGCTTCGCGGCGCCCATCCGCGAGGGCTACGCCGAGAAGGTCCTCATCGTGACCTCCGGCGAGAAAATGGCCCTCTACGCGGCCGGCAACATCAACCGCGCCGTCAAAAATTTCGAGGACAGGAGCTACGCCCGGGTCGAGGGCGTCATTTTGAACCACAGGAACGTGGAGCGGGAGACCGAGAAGGTGCAGGCCTTCGCCGACGCGAACGGTCTCCGCATCGTCGGGGAGATTCCCCGCTCTGACGATATCATCCGCTTCGAGGACCAGGGCATGACGGTCATCGAAGGAGATCCCACCCTGCCGGTCAGCCGGGTCTTCCTGGACCTCGCCGGCAGACTTCTGGAGGAAGCATGAAAAAACAGGCAGTCTACTACACGGCCGGCGACATCGCCGCCCGGGATATCAAGGACCTGCCGGACGAGTTCGTCCTCTCCCGGCACCTCATCTACTCCTCCCCGGCGACGCTGGCCTTCAACTCCCCTGGCGCCGAGGGTTTCGGCGTGAAAAGGGCCGGCCTCGCCATCGCTGGCTCGGTCATGCTCCTGGTGGCCCCGGGCTGCTGCGGCCGCAACACCTCCCTGGTCTCGGAAATGAAGGCCTACGAAGGCCGTTTCTTCTATTTGAATATGGATGAGACGGACATCGTGACCGGTCGTCATTTGAAGAAAATACCCGACGCGGTCCGTGAAATCGCGGAAACGACCACCCCAAAGCCCTCCCTGGTCATGATCTGCATCACCTGCACCGACGCCCTCCTGGGCACCGACATGGAGCGGATCTGCCGAAGGGCCGAGGCGGAGTGCGGCATCCACGTCCGCCCCTGCTACATGTACGCCCTGACCCGCGAGGGCAGGAAGCCCCCCATGGTCCACGTCCGCGAATCGCTCTACACCATGCTTAAGCCGCGGAAGAAGAAGGCAAATGCAGTCAATCTCCTGGGCTTTTTTGCCCCTCTCATGGACGACTGCGAGCTCTACGCCCTCCTCTCCTCCATCGGTGTCCGCACGGTCCGCGAAATATCCCGCTGCCGGGACTTCGACGAATTCCTCACCATGGCCGAAGCCAACTTCAACCTGGTCCTGAATCCGGAGGCCCGCCGGGCGGCGGAGGTCTTCGACAAGGACCTGAAGATCCCCTCCATCGAGCTGACCCGCTTCTACGAGCCGGACAGGATCCACAGGCAGTATGAGGCGCTGGCGGCTGCCCTGGGCGTGACCTTCGACGACGGCCCCTACTACGAGGAGGCGAGGGCCGCGGTCCGGGCCTTCCGCGACCGCTTCGGCGAACTGACCTTCTCCGTCGGCGAGTGCCTGAACGCGGACGCCTTCGAGCTTGCCCTGGCCCTGATCCGCTTCGGCTTCAATGTGGCCGAGGTCTTCGGCACCGTCTCCGAGGAAAATATGGTCTACATCCGTTACCTGGCCGACCTTTCGCCCGACACCCGGATCTACGCCAACACTGAACCCACCATGATCTTCTACGAGCCGGAGACGGCCTGCGACGTCACCATCGGCAAGGACGCGGGCTTCTACCACCCCGAGTGCCCCTGCCTTCCCTGGAATTCCGACGTCCAGCCCTACGGCTTCCGCGGCCTCGTGGCCCTCATGAAGGGTCTCACCGGCGTGCTGGAGCAGGCGGGAAAGGCAGACCGCAGCCCGGCTCACGCAGACGGACCGGCTGACAGAAGCCCGACCCAGGCCACGGCATGCGCCGGTGCAACTGAGCCTGATGCGACGTTCCCTGTGGCAGCCGGTAAAGGCTGCCCGATAGTGACCGGCGGAGAGGAAGCACCCTCAGTCCCTGGCAATGCCGACGCAGTGCCCGCCCAGGAAGGAGGCACCAAATGAGAGGTCTCAGAAAATACCTGACCCCCTTCGCCCCCGACCAGAGCGGCGCGGTCTCCGTCCTCTACGAGCTGGGCGGCCTGGTCGTCATCTGCGACGCCGGCGGCTGCGCCGGCAACGTCTGCGGCTTCGACGAGCCCAGGTGGCACACCATGCGGAGCGCCGTCTTCAGCGCCGGTCTCCGGGACATGGACGCCATCATGGGCCGGGACAAGAAGCTGGTCGCGGAGCTGGTGACCGCCTCCCGGGCCCTCGAGCCCGCCTTCGCGGCCGTCGTCGGCACACCCGTCCCCTCCGTCATCGGCACGGACTACACCGCCCTCCGCCGGATGGCCGAGCGGGAACTCACGATTCCCGTCCTCACCGTCGACACCACCGGCATGCAGCTCTACGACAAGGGCGCGGAGAAGGCCTACCTGGCTCTCATGCAGACCTTCGCCAGGGAAAAACTGCCCGTGAAGCCGGGGCTCATTGGGGTCCTGGGCGTGAATCCCCTGGACATGAGCTCCCTGGACGCCGATAAAGCCATTACCCGGGCCCTCCTCGCCGAAGGTGCGGACGAAGTCCGCTGCTACGGCATGGGCGGAACCCTCGAGGACGTCCGCCGGGCCTCGGAGGCGGAGAAGAACATCGTCGCCTCCCCCTCCGGCCTCAAGGCCGCCCGGTATCTGGAGAAGACCTTCGGCACGCCCTTCGAGGTCCGCGACCCCCTGGCCGCCTCCCTCCTCGAAAGCTGCTGCCTGCCGGCTGACCTGACGGGCAAAAAGATCCTCCTGAACGACCAGCTGGTCCGGGCGGACAGCCTGCGGCGCCTCCTTACGGCCCGCGGCGCCGATACCGTCACGGCCGCCACCTGGTTCATGCCCTGCCCGCCCTGCGAGGCGGCGGGCGACGCCCGCCTCAAGGAGGAGGATGACTACGCCTCCCTGGCGGAAAATTACGACATTCTGATCGGCGACCCGGTCCTTAAGAGCCTGGTCCCCGGTTTCCGCGGGACCTTCGTCCCCCTTGCCTCCTTCCCTGTGTCGGGCAAGCTGCTGAAGTGAGACAGAAAAGGAGCGTCCGCCTCGCTTCTCGGGCAGGCTTCATGCGGATAAGCATGAGCAGCTTCGCCTCACGGCCAGGCTTCCTCTGGAAAACAGCGTCCGCTCTGACTCACGGCCAGGCTTCTACATCGACAGCCTTCTGAAGGAAGGTGAAACAAGAAGGCGCCTGCCCCTTGTTTCACCCCCAGGATCTATTACTTATGAATAATAAAACCATCACCAGGCGGATCCGCGTCTACGGAATCGTCCAGGGCGTCGGCTTCCGGCCCACCGTGAGCCGCCACGCCATGGAGACCGGGATCCGCGGCACCGTATCCAACAAGGGTCCTTACGTGGAGATCTACGCCCAGGGCACGGAGGACCAGGTCGAAGCCTTCCTCACGGCCCTGCGGGAGATGCCGCCCAGGCGGGCAGCCATCCTCAAGATCGACGTGCGGGATAAGGGGGAAATGCCTTCATTTTCCGGCTTCGAGATCATCGAGAGCGTGAAAAAGCGCGGGGAGATCTTCATCTCGCCTGACATCGCCATCTGCGACGACTGCAAGCGGGAGCTCTTCGACAAAAATGACCGCCGCTACCTCCACCCCTTCATCAACTGCACCTCCTGCGGGCCCAGGCTGACCATCCTCGACGCCCTGCCCTACGACCGGGAGCGGACCTCCATGAAGGTATTTCCCATGTGCCCGGCCTGCGCGGCCGAGTACTACGACCCGGCCACCCGCCGCTACGACGCCCAGCCGGTCTGCTGCAACGACTGCGGCCCCGAGTACTACCTTCTGGGTGGGCTGGAGCGCAGACGCGCTGCCATCACCAGGGCCCGGAAGATCATCGCCGGCGGCGGAGTCGTCGCTGTCAAGGGCATCGGCGGCTTCCACCTGGCCTGCGACGCCACGAACCCGGAGGCCGTGAAGCTCCTTCGGACCCGCAAGCACCGGCCCATGAAGCCCTTCGCCATCATGATGCGGGACATGGACACGGTCCGCAGGGAATGCGCCGTTCCCGACCCCGCCATGGAGGACATCCTCACCGGGCACCAGAAGCCCATCCTGCTCCTGCCCAAGCTTTCGGGCGGAAATGTCTGCCCCGAGGCGGCGCCTGACAACCCCAAGCTGGGCGTCATGCTGCCCTACGCGCCGATCCACCTGCTGCTCTTCGACTACGACGACGGGATCCAAATGCCCGACTGCCTGGTCATGACCAGCGGCAACGTCTCCGGCGCCCCCATCTGCCGGGACGACGAGGAGGCGGAGCGGGAGCTTGGTCCCCTGTGCGATGCCATCCTCTCCCACGGCCGCATGATCCGGATCCGTGCGGATGACACCGTCATGGATTTCTTCGAGGGCCGGCCCTACATGATCCGGCGGTCGAGAGGCTACGCGCCGCTTCCCTTCCTGCTGGGCGACGACTTCGCGGAGCCGGTCATCGGGATCGGCGGAGAGCTGAAGAACACCTTCTGCATCGGGAGTGGGGGCATTTTCTACCCGTCGCCCTACGTGGGCGACCTGGAGGACATCCGGACCGTCCGGGCCCTCCGCGAGACTGTCCGCCGCTTTGAGACCCTGCTCGAGACCGAGCCGAAGACCGTTGCGGCCGACCTCCACCCCCGCTACAACTCCCTGGCCGTCGCCGAGGAGATGGGGCTGCCGCTCATAAAGTTCCAGCACCACTACGCCCACATCCTCTCCTGTATGGCGGAAAATGAATGCACGGACAGGGTCGTCGGCATTTCCTTCGACGGCACCGGCTACGGGACGGACGGCACCATCTGGGGCGGTGAGATCCTCCTCTGCGACTTCGACGGCTTCACCCGGGCTGGCCACATCAGCCCCTTCCTCCACGTCGGCGGCGATATCGCCTCCAAAGAAGGCTGGCGCATAGCCGTATCCATGCTTCGCGGCATTTACGGGGATGAGGCCCCCGCCATCGTCCGCCGGCTGAATCTCGCGGAGGAAATGCCCGCCAAGGTCGTCATGACCATGGCCGACCGGAAAATGAACGCCGTCCCCTCCACCTCCGCCGGCCGCCTCTTCGACGCAGTCAGCGCCATCTGCGGTATCCGCCTCTCCTCCACCTTCGAGGGCGAGGCCTCCATGGCCCTGGAGTTCGCCGCGGAGCGGTACGAGGCGGCCCATCCGGGCGACCTGCCGAAGACGGACCTCCATCCCCTTCCGGCGGAAAATGAATGCATTCTCCCGACCGACGCCCTCGTTCGGGAGATCACAGATAAACGGCTCGCAGGGGAAGACCCGGACAGGCTGGCCTGCCTCTTCCACGAAGCGCTGGCGCAGATGGCCGCGGAAGCTGCCATCCGGACCGGGGCGGAGGCCGGCATCCGCACAGCCGCCCTCTCCGGCGGCTGTTACCAGAACCTGCTGCTGACCCGCCTCACGGCGGAAAAGCTCAGGCAGGCCGGCTTTAAGGTCCTGCTCCACAGCCAGATCCCGCCCAACGACGGCGGCATCGCCCTCGGCCAGGCCGCCGCCGCGGCCTACCGCCGACATAAAAATTGACTTTGGGAATCAGGGACGGACCTTTTTCCCAAAATGGGAAAAAGGTCCGTCCCTGATTCCCATATCGATCAAGGAGGAAAATACCATGTGTGTAGGTTTATCCGCTAAAGTAGTGAAAGTTTCCAACGGCACGGCCATCGTGGACGCCTCCGGCGCCCGCCGCACCGTCTCCGCCGACCTGATCCGTGACCTGGTCCCCGGCGATTACGTCATGGTCCACGCCGGCTGCGCCATCGCCAAAATCACGGACGACGACGACAAGGAATCCGACGACGTCATGGAGAGTATGTTCTTATGAGTGAAGAAGCCAAGCGCAAAGCGATTGATATCATTTCCCATTATGACGGGAGGCCGCTGAGGATCATGGAGGTCTGCGGGACCCACACCCACGAGATCTTCCGCCTGGGCATCCGCAGAATTCTCTCCCCCAAGATCAAGCTGATCTCCGGGCCGGGGTGCCCGGTCTGCGTGACGCCGGTGGGCTTCATCGACGAGGCCATTTTCCTGGCCCTGGAGAAGCACGCGACCATCACGACCTTCGGCGACCTGGTCCGCGTGCCCGGCACGAAGAAGTCCCTGGCGGCCGCCAGGGCAGAGGGCGCCAGGGTCCAGATCGTCTACTCCCCGCTGGACGCCCTGGAGTACGCCAAAGAACATCCCGAGGAGGAGGTCGTCTTCCTCTCCGTGGGCTTTGAAACCACTGTGCCGGTCTGCTGCCTGGCCGTGAAGAAGGCCGCCGGGGAAGGCATCACCAACTTCTCGCTCCTCGTGGCCAACAAGACCATGCCCATGGCCTACGCGGCCCTCAAGGGGAGCGCGGATATTTTCCTCTATCCGGGACACGTCAACGCCATCACCGGCACCTCGGTCTGCGAAGACCTGGTCAAGGAGGGCGTGAGCGGCGTCGTGGCCGGCTTCACCGCCAAGGAGCTGGTGACCGCCCTGGCCGTCGCCGTGACGAACGCGGAGAAGGGCGAGCCTTTCTTCGTCAACGCCTACCCCCGCGTCGTCAAGCCGGAGGGCAGCCCCGAGGGCATGGCCATCATGGAGGAAATGATGGAGCCCTGCGACACCGAGTGGCGCGGCCTGGGCGTCATCCCCATGTCCGGCCTGAAGCTTCGTGACGAATACGCTGCCTTCGACGCCAGGCGCAAATTCAACGTTTCCGGCATCGAAGGCCATGCGAACCCCGGCTGCCGCTGCGGACAGATCTTAAAGGGCGAGCTCACCCCGCCCGAGTGCCCGCTCTTCAAAAAGGTCTGCAATCCGCTCCACCCGGTGGGGGCCTGCATGGTCTCCGGCGAGGGCGCCTGCAGCGCCTGGTACCAGTACGGCGAGAGCTGATCTCCGCGGGAAATGCAGACACGACCCAGCCCTGGCATGCCTCCCGGGCCTGTGCTGATTCCTGCCGCAGACGGACACGCTGCAAGGACCTGAACAGGCTCCTGCAGCAGACGGACACGCTGCCCGGACATGCGCTGACTCCTGCCGCAGACGGACACGCTGCCCGGACATGCGCTGACTCCTGCCGCACGGACACAGTTCACCTGAATCGGGGCCGGGTCTCATTTTCCTGTCCGACACAATCAATCCTGACTATCACAGAGGTATCCCAAATGAGCGATATGGTAACCCTGGCACACGGTGCCGGCGGCCGTCAGACTTCCGAGCTGATCGACCGCGTCTTCAAAGCCAATTTCGAAAATCCCCTCCTGACGGCCGACGACGCGGCCGTCCTCGACGCCCCCGCGGGCAAGCTGGCCATGACCACCGACGGTTTCATCGTCTCTCCGGCCTTCTTCCCGGGCGGCAACATCGGCAAGCTCTCCATCTGCGGCACGGTCAACGACCTGGCCTGCATGGGTGCGAAGCCTCTCTATCTAAGCTGCGCCTTCGTCATCGAGGAGGGCTATCCCATGGACAAGCTGGAGGAGATCGCTGAGGCCATGGCCGCCACGGCCAAAAAGGCCGGCGTCAGGATCGTCTCCGGCGACACCAAGGTGGCCGGCAAGGGCCAGGCCGACGGCGTCTTCATCACCACCACCGGCGTCGGCGCGATCCTGCCCGGTGTCTCCACCTCCGGCGCTTTTGCCCGCCCCGGCGACGCGGTCATCGTGACCGGCGACGTGGGCCGGCACGGCTGCACGGTCCTTCTGGCCCGCGACGAGTTCGGCATCGAAGCCGACGTGACGAGCGACTGCGCTCCCCTCTGGGACTCCGTCCAGGCCCTCCTGAATGAGACCACCGACGTCCACGTGATCCGCGACGCGACCCGCGGCGGCGTCGGCACCGTCCTCTACGAGATCGCCGGCCAGAGCAAGGTCGGCGTCCGCCTGGACGCCGCCTCCGTCCCGGTGGCCCCGGGTGTCCGCGGCGTCTGCGGCATGCTGGGCCTCGAGCCCCTCTACCTGGCCTGCGAAGGCCGCCTGGTCGTGGTGGCCCCCAAAGACAAGGCCGACGCGATCGTCGCGGCCCTCCGCACCGTGGAGGAGTCCGCCGGCGCAGCCATCATCGGCGAGATCACAGCCGACCACCCCGGCCGCGTCGTCATGACCACGGAAATCGGCGCCGAAACGATCCTGCCCCAGCCGGGCGGAGAGCTGCTGCCGCGTATCTGCTGACCCTATCTGCTGAAGCTTATGGGCCGGGCCGGCAGCGGGGCGTGAGGCTCCCCGTCCTGCGGCGAGAACTAGGGGCCCGGCCTGCGGAGGTCTCCTCTTTGCGGGACGCTCCCGCTCGCTCGGACTGGCAGCGGTACAGGTGGGGGACGGGGCCGGGCGGCCTGATTCCGCCCGGCCCGCGACCCCACGTAGGACTTTCGGGCAAGCCCGAAAGTCTAGTACCGGCCGTCCTCGGACGCCCTTAAAGAGGAGACCTCCGCAGGCCTCTCGTTATGGGAAGCCCGCAGGACAGTGGAGCCGAAGCACCGCTGCTGTCCCCAGGAATTCCCTTAAGAGGAGACCTCCGCAGGACAGATGGGCCGGCTCCTACCGAGGTTGGCTGTGTTACCGGCCCGTCTTTGGGTCTGCAGGCGGCCGCCGCCCGGATGTCTCCTCTCTGAGGGCGTCCGAGGACGGCCGGTACTTAGAGGGCCGGGCCCGTGAGGGCACGGGCCTCTTTCCTGGGTGAGGGCAGGTTTCGCAGAAACCGCCCTCGTCCCAGGCTTGGTACCGCTGCCAGTCCGAGCGAGCGAGAGCGTCCCGAAGAGAGGAGACATCCGGGCGGCGGCCAGACTGAAGGCCCATCAGACGGACCGCGGTTCGCTGTATGTGAAAGGAAGATCGGAATGGAAACAAGAGTTGCTGTTATTTCCATTATTGTGGAGAAGAATGCCGATACGGAGGAGCTGAACAGGCTGCTCTCGGAGGCGAGGGATTATATTATCGGCAGAATGGGGATTCCGTACAGGACGAAGGGGATCAACATTATCTGCGTGGCAATCGATGCGCCGCAGGACGTGACGAGCGCGCTGACGGGGAAGATCGGGCGGCTGCCGGGGATCACGACCAAGGCTGCCTACTCCAAGGCGGGCGGCGGGGAGAGCGCATGATCCGCGTGGCCGGAGCCGGAAGGGGGCTTCCGGAGAGTGCGGCGGTGCCGATTGGAAGGGCTTCCTTTCCTGCGCCCTTCAGGTCGCAGCTGGAGTTCAATCCGCCGGTCCACGGGACCTGGAACATCGTGCACATCGGGATGCGGATCCCGGAGGCGCACCAGGTCTATGTGTGCGGGATCAACTGCATGCGGGGCGTGGTGCTGACGGCGGCCGAGATGGAGGCGCGCGGGCGGTTCTCCTGCGTGATCCTGAAGGACGAGGATATCCTGAAGGGAAATGTTGAACAGGTCACGATCGATGGCATCCTGGATGTGGTCGGAAGGCTGCCGAAGACGCCGCCCTGTGTGCTCGTGTTTCCGGTGTGTACCCACCATTTCCTGGGGTGCGACATGAATTACATTTACCGGCGGCTCAGGGAGGCGAGGCCGGACGTGACCTTCGTGCCCTGCTGGATGGATCCCATCATGCAGAAGCACGGGCTGACGCCGGAACAGAAGCTGAGGCGGTCCATGTTCGAGCCGCTGACAGAAAGGCCGGCCAGGAAGGGCGTGGTCAGCCTGATCGGGTATGATTTCCCGCTGAGGCCTTCGGAGATCGATGGCTGGCTGGAAATGAACGCCATTTCCCTCCACGACCTCCCCCACTGCACCACCTACGAGGAGTATCTGGCGCTGGCTGAGGCGGAGCTGTTCGTGGCTGTTTACCCGACCGCGCTGCCGGGCGCGCCGGCGCTGGCGAAGCGCTTAGGGCGGCCGTACCTTTATTTACCGCTGACCTTCGACGCGGGGGAAATCCGGAGTAATATGGCTCGCCTGGCGGAAGCCCTGGGGCTTGCGGCGCCTGATCTTACGCAGGCGGAGCAGGAGGCCATGGCGGCCCTGCGCGAAGCCAGGGAGCTGATCGGTGACACGGAGATTCGGATCGACATGAGCATGCATCCAAGGCCGCTGGGGCTGGCAAAGCTCCTCCTGGATGAGGGCTTCCGGGTCACCTGCCTCTACCAGGACGCGATTTCGGGCGAGGAGAAGGAGACCTTCTTCTATCTGAAGGAGCATTATCCGGAGCTTGTGATCTCGTCCGTCATCCGGCCGGAAATGCGGTACGCGGACCGGCACTCCCTGGACAAGGTCCTGGCCCTGGGCCAGAAGGCGGCCTATTTCTCGGACACGCCTTATTTCGTCAACATGGTCGCCGGCGGCGGGCTCATCGGCTTCGCCGGAATCCGGGACCTGGCCGGCCTCATGAAGGAGGCATATCTTACGCCGAAGGACACCCGCGACCTGGTCGTCCGCAAGGGGCTGGGCTGCGCGAGCTGCGTGTGAGCGGAGAGAGCCGCCACTGTTGGTCCCGCAACGTGTCCGCGAGGGCCTGGCATGAAGCTGCTTCATGAGCGCTGACGCCACGGCCGGCTGCAGAGGCCAGTGCTGTGCCAGACGCCGCCGGAAACACGTGCCGGGTCTGCATTTTCCTGCGGAATGCGGGCGACAATTCACAAAGGAAACACTTCCATGGACAGAAGCTACAGAATCCTTCCAACCTATACAGGAGACGTCTCCGGGGCTGCCTCGGCGCTCTACGAGCTGGGCGGCATGGTGGTCATCCACGACCCCTCCGGGTGCAACAGCACCTACAATACCCACGACGAGACCAGGTGGTATGACCGGGAGAGCCTCATTTTCATCACCGGCCTGGCCGCCCGCGACGCGGTCCTGGGAAATGACGACAAGCTCATAAAAGACGTCTGCGACACCGCCGGCTACTACCGGCCGGCCTTCATCGCCCTGGTGTCCTCGCCGATTCCCTATCTGAACGGAACCGATTTTCCGGCGCTGGCGAGAATCATCGAGAGGAGGAGCGGGATCCGGACATTTTTCGTCGCGACAAATGGGATGCACGACTACGTCCGCGGGGCGGGGAATGCTCTGCTCAAGATCGCGGAAAATTTCGTGGAAAAGCCGGTGGAGCCTTCCAGGGGGCCAGAATCATCCGCCGGGCCGGCTGCGAACTGCCGGCTGAAGGTCAACATTCTGGGGCTCACGCCGCTGGACTTCGCGGTGGAAGGAGCTGTGGACCGGCTGCAGGCGATTCTTGCGCAACACGGCTTTGATGTGCTCACCCGCTGGGCCATGGGCAGCACGCTGGACGAGCTCAGGCGGTCCGCCGAGGCGGACGTGGACCTGGTCGTGTCGGCCGCGGGCCTGCAGACGGCTCATTTTCTGGAAAAGACTTTCGGGATTCCTTTCGTGGCCGGACTTCCGGTCGGCGGTTTCACGGAGCCGCTAATGGAGGCGCTGGCCGAAGCGGCCGGGAGCGGCGGAAACACCCTGCCCTGCCGGGATTTCCGAAAGGCGCCGGCCCCTTCCCTTACGCATGCCTGCGTCATCGGCGAGGCGGTGGCGGCCGGGTCCTACGCGGCGGCCATGGAGCTGGCGACGGGAAAGGCATTCCGGGTCATCACGTCCCTGGAGGACTCGGCGGAGCTGCTCGGCCCGGAGGACCTTTTCGTGTCCGGCGAGGAGGCAGTCGAAGATGCACTTAAGGAAATGGAGCTCGTCGCCGGGGATGACTTCTATGAGGCGGTGTGCCCGGCGGGGTGTGACTTCATTTCCCTGCCGCACCTGGCTTTCTCGGGGCGGAACGCGGTCCGGGACCTGAAGACCATGGATCCTTACGATATTGAGAAGCTGCTGGCAGGCCGACATCTCCTGCCTTGAAGCCGCACACCGCGGATCTGTCAGCCGGCAGACGTCTTGAGCCGCTGACTTTCGAGCTGTAAAGAGACAGATGAAACAAAAAACCGGCAGGCATCTCCTGCCTTGAGGCCGCAGATTGCGGCAGTTGGGAGTTATTTTTATGGGTATGAACGATACGCCCTCCGGGGAGCGCTGCCACATCGGCTTCTTCGGCCGGAGAAATGCAGGCAAGTCCAGCGTCGTGAACGCCGTGACCGGCCAGGACCTGGCCATCGTCTCCGCCACCAAGGGGACCACCACCGACCCGGTGCGGAAGGCCATGGAGCTTTTGCCGCTGGGGCCGGTCGTCATCATCGACACCCCGGGCTTCGACGACGAGGGGGCCCTGGGCGAACTGCGCGTCGCCAGGGCCAGGCGGGAGCTGAACCGCTGTGACCTGGCAGTCCTCGTGGTGGACGCCGCCGAGGGCATGACCGCCGCCGACAGGGAGATGGAGGCCCTCTTCCGTGAGAAGAAACTGCCCTACCTGATCCTCATGAACAAGTGCGACCTGCTGGGCCAGATTCCCGAAGCCGGGGAGCACGAGCGCTACGTCAGCGCCAAGAACGGGACGGGGATCTATGAAGCCAAGGAGGCCATCGCCGCCCTCTACGCCGGTCACGAGAACGCGAAGCGGGTCGTGGGCGACCTCTTAAAGCCCCTGGACATCGTCGTCCTGGTCATCCCCATCGACAAGGCTGCCCCCAAGGGGCGGCTCATCCTGCCCCAGCAGCAGGTGATCCGTGATGCCCTGGAGGCGGGCGCCTGCCCGCTGACGGTCCGAGACACGGAGCTGGCGGACCTGCTCGAAAAGCTCGGACAGGACCCGGCCCTGGTCATCACCGACAGCCAGGTCTTCGGGAAAGTAGCCAAAATTGTGCCGCGGCGGGTGCCGATGACTTCATTTTCCATCCTCATGGCCCGGTACAAGGGCTTTCTGGACGAGGCCCTGCGGGGCGTCTCCGTGATTCCGAAGCTCAGGGACGGGGACCGGATCCTGATCGCGGAGGGCTGCACCCACCACAGGCAGTGCGGGGACATCGGGACCGTGAAGCTGCCGGGGTGGATCAGGGAGTATACGGGGAAGGATTTCATTTTTGAGACCAGCTCGGGGCAGGGCTTTCCCGAGGACCTCTCGCCCTACGCCCTCGTCCTGCACTGCGGCGGCTGCGTCCTCAACGAGAAGGAAATGCGCTGGCGTATGATGAGCGCCATGGACCAGGGCATCCCCTTCACCAACTACGGGACCACCATCGCCTATCTGAAGGGCATTTTGAAAAGGAGTATCGAGATATGCACTCCGGCGGACATTTCTCTCTGATCGATCAGTTAAAGGAAAATGAAAACCTCCCCGACGAGGGCCTGCGCGCGCTGCTGCGGGACCTGACAGACGAGGAGGAGACTTACCTCTACCAGACAGCCGCGGCGGTGCGGCAGGAGGCCTACGGGCGGGACGTGTACATGCGCGGGCTCATCGAGTTCACCAACTACTGCCGGAACGACTGCCTCTACTGCGGGATCCGGCGGAGCAACCGCTGCGCGGACCGCTACCGGCTGGACAGGGACCAGATCCTGGACTGCTGCCGGCGGGGCTACGAGCTGGGCTTTCGGACCTTCGTGCTCCAGGGCGGGGAGGACCCGTATTTTACGGATGAGAAGATCTGTGACCTTGTCCGGTCCATCAAGGCGGACCATCCGGACTGCGCCGTCACGCTCTCCATCGGCGAGAAGGAGCACGACTCCTACAAAGCCATGTTCGAGGCCGGGGCGGACCGCTACCTGCTCCGCCACGAGACCGCTGACCCGGATCACTACGCCATGCTCCACCCGGCAGAGCTCTCGTCGGAGCACCGAAAAGCCTGCCTCCGGGACCTCAAGGAGATCGGCTTCCAGGTCGGCGCCGGCATGATGGTCGGCTCTCCCTTCCAGACGGACGACCACCTGATCGCGGACCTGCGCTACCTCAAGGAGCTTGCACCGCACATGGTCGGAATCGGGCCCTTCATTCCCCACAAGGATACGCCCTTCCGCGACCAGCCGCAGGGGACCCTCAAGGACACGCTGCATCTTCTGGCCATCGTCCGGCTCATGCTGCCAAAGGTCCTGCTGCCGGCCACCACGGCCCTCGGCACCATCCACCCCCGCGGCCGGGAAATGGGCATCCTGGCCGGTGCCAACGTCATCATGCCCAACCTCTCCCCCGCCGCCGTCCGGGGCAAGTACCTCCTCTACGACGGCAAGATCTGCACCGGCGACGAGGCCGCCGAGTGCGTCCGCTGCATGGCCGCACGGATGGAGGCCATCGGCTACCGCACCGTCGTAAGCCGCGGCGACGCGAAGCATTGAGGTTAGTTTTGACAGTAAGGGACGGTCCTTTTTTCTCAGAAAGCTCCGCTTTTTGAGAAAAAAGGACCGTCCCTTACTGTCAAAAGGACTGCCTCGATTTAAGACGAATTTTGGAAAAAGAAGGTCAATCATTACATACAAGGCAACCTGCTCCTCCCCTACAATAAGACCATAACAAACACCCGCTACTACATGAGGAGGAACATCATGAACGACGAAAACAAGAACGCGGTCACCGAAACGCAGGAAAATGCGAACACTTCCCCTGAAACCAAAGAAACCAAGGCGAAGGAACCCGGCGTAGGCTTCTTCAAGCTCACAGCCTGGTCACTGCGTCCCGGCTCCACCGGCGTAGCCGTCATGATCATGGGCTACCTGACCTTCTTCGCCACCAACACCATGAAGATGTCCCCCGCCCTGGTCGGCGGCCTGCTCCTGGCCAGCAAGCTGGTCGACGGCATAACAGACCTCTTCGCGGGCTACATCGTTGACAACACCCGGACCAAATGGGGCAAGGGCCGTCCCTACGAGTGGTGCGTCGTGGGCATGTGGATCTCCACCCTCCTGCTCTTCTGCGTACCTGAGAGCGCGGCCACGCCGGTCAAGGCAGCCTGGATCCTGCTCACCTACCTTTTCGCCAACTCCATCTTCAACACCTTCCTGAGCGCCAATGGTACGGTCTACATGGTCCGCGCCTTCTCCAGCCATAAACAGTATGTGCAACTCTCCACCTACGGCGGTGTCTTCCCCATGCTGATCGTCGCCATCTTCAACATCATCTTCCCGTCCCTCATGGGCTCCATCGCCACCAGCCAGGCTGGCTGGATCAAGCTGGTCGCCGCCTTCGCCGTACCGATGACCGTCCTCGGCATGCTCCGCTTCTTCGCCGTCAAGGAGACCAACGACGTTGACGTCAAGGCCGCCGGCCAGAAGGTCGAGTTCAAGGACATTCTCGAGGTCCTGAAGAGAAATCCCTACATCTACATCATCTCACTCGCCTCCCTGGTCATGAACATCATCACCAACATGGGCGTCGGCGTCTACTACTTCACCGATATCGTCGGAAATGTCGGCCTCATGGGCATCCTGGCCGCCACCCAGTTCATCATCCTGCCCATGATGTTCATCTTCCCCCAGATTCTGAAGAAGATCTCCGTTATGAAGCTCATCCGGATCGGCATCATCTGCACCATCTGCGGCTACACCGTCAACTTCTTCGCCGGCTCCAGCCTTCCCCTTCTGATTGCCGGCAACCTCCTGACCGGTGCCGGCGCTGTCCCGATCTCCATGCTGGCCAGCCTGATCATCATCGAGTGCGCCGAGTACAATGAGTTCATCGGCATCCGCCGTCTCGAAGGCACCCTGGGCGCCGTCGACGGCTTTGCCAAGAAGGTCGGCGCAGGCCTCGGCGCAGGTCTCCTGGGCATCATGATCGGTCTCGCCGGCTATGACGGAGCCCTCGAAGTCCAGCCTGCTTCCGCCATCACCATGGTAAGACTCCTCTACTCCCTGATTCCCGCCGCCATGTACGTGGCCGTCTACCTTGTCTGCCGTTTCTACAAGCTTGACAAGATGATGCCGGAAATCAAGGCAGCCAACGAAGCCAGCCGTGCCGCCGCCAAGGCAGAGCATACCGAAGAGTGATGAGGAAGTGCTCTTTCGCACTCGCCCGCCAAAGCAGATCTGATCAACAAGCAGGCCTCCCGGCCATCAGGTAAGTAACCCCGCGGCAGCACCTGCCTTCCGGCGCTGCCGCGGATTTCATTTAAGCGGATGACCCGTCATCAGAGCTGTTCTGCCGTGCCTTCGGCGCCAGCACCAATCATCTGAGGGCCCGGACGACAGGCCTGGTGGGTTTTCACATAACTTCTGGCGCCGATAAGGATTTTGTATTAAACTGTACCTGACCGTCATCCCGTGTCGGCAGAACATACATTGACTTTGAATCGAGCCCGGGAGGAATCTGACATGAAACTCGCGCGCAAGGACGTGGAATACAAGCTGAACGATCTGCAGGGCATGCTGTATGCTGCCTGCGGGCTGGGTGCCTGGTGCTTCAGCCCCCGGAAGGAGCTCTTTTTCTCCACAGCTCCCCACCAGCAGGAATACCATATGCTGCTCGAGCTGGGTGGTTGTCTCGATGCGGCCATGGCCAAGCAGGAGCTGCCCGGCCTGCCCTATGTCCTGACAGGGGAGCTTGGGCTGGGATGGATCGCGGAGTGGGTCCACCTGGTGCAGGGTGGCCGGTTCCTCGTAATCCTCGGTCCCTTATACCTTAAGAACAGCTCCGTTGACGAGAGTCTCCGGAAGCTGGACCGGCACGGTCTTTCCACCCACCTGCGTCAGAATTACCTCAAGATCCTGGGCGACGTCCCCTTCGTTCATGAAGACTCCCTCAGAAGCTACGCCTGTATGCTGCATTTCACCTGCTACGAGGAGAATCTGAGCCGCAGCAGCCTTTCCTTTGAAGGGATCCGTGCGGAAGAGCCCCCGCAGCCTTCGCGCCCGGAGGAAGAAAAAGCTGCAGCGGAGAACGATTATGAACGGCTCATCGCCCACGAAGATATGATGCTCCGCTGCCTGAGGCAGGGTATAGCCCCGGAAAAAGCAAGCAACAATTACCATGGAGAGGTCCAGGACTTTCATCTGAAGGACAACCTGCGCCAGATCAAGGACAACCTGATCATCTTTACCGCCCTATGCGCCCGCAACGCCATTCGGGGCGGAGCTTCTGTGACCGCCGCCAAGCGCAAGGAGGGCGAGTGGATCCACCGGATCGAGCATATGTCCTCCTACGGGGAGGCCGGCCAGATCACCGGGAAAATGTACGGTGAATTCCAGCGCCTTGTCCTCATTTCCCGGGATGCGGACGGGCTCTCCAAGGGCGTCCGCGACGCGCGGGACTACATCCGCATGAACTATACGAGTCCTCTGACCACAGAGGAGATCGCCCGCCACTGCGGGTATACGGAATACTATCTCACAAGGAAATTCACCAAAGAGACCGGCCTGAAGATGACCGACTATATCCGGTCAGTCCGTCTGGACGCGGCCAAGGTCATGCTGCTGACCTCCAAAAAGGACATTCAGCAAGTCAGCGAGGAGCTCCGCTTCGGCAGCCGCAGCTACTTTGACCGGGTCTTCAGCAAGGAGGTCGGCATGTCCCCTAAAATGTTCCGGGAGACAAGGGGCCTGGGAACCGGAAAGGAGAACCAATGAGACTAAGACAGCTTGACAATTATATGGATTTCATGACCGCTGTCCAGGGGTGTGACGGGGAGGTCCTCTTCACCTCCGAGGAAGGCGACCGCCTGGACCTGCGCTCCACCTTCTGTCAGTACCTTTTCGCCTCCTCCTGCGGGGACAAGGACTACCTCACGAAAGGGAAGATCCTGTGCAGCGCGGAGGCGGACTACGCCCGCCTCGCCCCCTATCTGACATTTTGAATCAGCGCCTGGGCAGGCATCAGGGAGGGCCCTTTGAGAAGCAGGGACGGTCCTTTTTTCTCAAAATCTCGGATTTTGCGAAAAAAGGACCGTCCCTGCTTCTCAAAGGGCCCTCCCTGACC
>CACXEL010000079.1 GCA_902766655.1 uncultured Lachnospiraceae bacterium
AAGATCCGCAAGCCTTCCCGCCCCATGCGGGAGCCCCCAAAACCCAAGAACCAGCCCGAGCCGGCCCCACAGGCACCCAATCCCATGGATGAGTTCGCCATCCAGGCCAATCCCGGGTCTCACGTAAAGAAAATCATCGGCGTCGTGAGCGGCAAGGGCGGCGTGGGCAAGTCCCTCGTCACCGGGCTCATGGCTGTGTCCGCCCAGCGCAAGGGCCTCAGGGCGGGCGTGCTGGACGCGGATATCACGGGTCCATCCGTCCCGAAGATGTTCGGAATCACCGGCAGCGCCTACGGCAGCGAGGCCGGCATCCTTCCCCGTTATACGGACAAGGGGACCGCAATCATGTCCGTGAACCTGCTCCTGGAGGAGCCGGGCGAGCCGGTCATCTGGCGCGGCCCGGTCATCGCCGGCGTCGTCAAGCAGTTCTGGACCGACGTGGCCTGGGGTGACCTGGACGTCCTCTTCGTGGATATGCCGCCCGGAACGGGTGACGTACCGCTGACGGTCTTCCAGTCCTTCCCTGTGGACGGCATCGTCATCGTGACCTCCCCCCAGGACCTGGTCTCCATGATCGTGGAGAAAGCCGTCCGCATGGCAGAGAAGATGGACATTCCCGTTCTGGGGGTCGTTGAGAACATGAGTTACTTCGTCTGCCCGACCTGCGGCAGCCGCCATGCCCTCTTCGGGGAGAGCAAGGTCAGGTCCATCGCTGCGCTGCACAGGATCCCCAGAACTGCCCAGCTGCCCATCGATCCCGCCATCGCAGGCCTCTGCGACGCGGGCGCCATCGAGAATATGCCCCAGGAAATCCTGGACGAGGTGGCGGGGCTTTACGAATAAGGTTTACGTTTGCCGGCCCGGAGCGGCCGTTCGTGAATGGGAGAGGAGCTGCCCGCGCGGCAGCAGCCATTGCACGCCGGTCCGGACCTGGCTTATATGCAGGAGGAAATCATGCCCGAACAAGAAATGAACCCACGCATCGCGGAGATCACCCGCACCACCAGGGAGACGGATATCACCGTCAGGCTGAATCTGGACGGGAGCGGCATGAGCCGTATCGACACCGGCATCGGCTTCTTTGACCACATGCTGGACGGCTTCGCCAGGCATGGCTTCTTTGACCTGGAATGCGTCTGTCGGGGAGATCTGAATGTGGATTCCCATCACACGATCGAGGATGTCGGCATCGTGCTTGGGCAGGCGATCCGTGAGGCGGTTGGGGACAAGGCCGGTATCCGGCGATACGGCCATTTCGCGCTGCCCATGGACGAGACTCTCATTCTGTGCGCCGTGGACCTCTGTGGCCGCCCCTACTATTCCTCGAACGTCGTCTACACGGTGCCGAAGATCGGCGATCTGGACACGGAGATGGTGAGGGAATTCTTCTATGCAGTGTCCTACTCCGGAGCCATGAATCTTCATTTTCACGAGCTTTCCGGTGTGAACAACCACCATATCGCCGAAGCCAGCTTCAAGGCCTTCGCCAAGGCCCTGGACATGGCCACCTCCTTTGATCCGAGGGTGACCGGCGTTTTATCCACCAAGGGGGCCCTGTAAGGCCCCTTGGGTGCTTCCTGCGCGGGAGAGCTGGCCGGCCGTTCCGTTTGATTGGGAAGGTTTTTGACGGGCCGGATGAATGATTCCGACCTCCGAAGGAAGCCCTGACGGGGCGGGAGAAGGGGCAGTACCTGCAAAGGTGGGCCTGGGCGGGGGAAGATTTTGAAAAAAATCTTGCATTCTCCGCCCGGTTGTGTATAATAGTTCAAGTAGCGCGCCGATATGGCTCAGTAGGTAGAGCAACGCATTCGTAATGCGTAGGTCATCGGTTCGAGTCCGATTATCGGCTGGCACGAGATCCCTCCGGGAGTTTTCCCGGAGGGGTTTTTTTATAGTCGGTCCCGGGCAGACCGGCCTTGCCGCGATCTTCATTTTTCTCAATATTATCGAGATCTCCAATTAATTGGTGCATTTGTCTGTAAACAGTGATAAAATCTATTATAGAGAGTGAAAATTATCGGTACCTGTTCAGCACCTGTGAGCCGGGATGCCAGGCATCGCGGTGGGCAGAAGCGCCTGGCTTTTTGGCTGCATCATGTGTATATTCCCCCTGCCAGGCGGGGCGGCTGTCCGTTATTCCCGCATCTTCAGTATGCGGAAGGGACCACAGGTCCGGAATAATATCAGATGTCCCGGAAGAAGCCAGCTCCGGGCTTTTGGTCTACTCTGTTTTACGGAAAGGATGTGAGTAAATGGTAATAGGAAAGTCCCTGCCCCGCGTTGACGCCTACGACAAGGCCACCGGGAGGACAAAGTACACCGAAGACCTCTGCACCCCGAACACATATGTCGCCAGAATAGTCCACGCAACGATCGGCCATGGCTACGTGAAGTCGATCGATACCAGCGAAGCCGAGAAGGTGCCGGGCGTCGTGAAGGTCCTCACCTGTTTTGACACGCCTCCCTATAAATATCCGACCGCCGGCCACCCCTGGTCCACGGATCCCGCCCACCAGGACGTGGCTGACAGGAGCCTTCTGACATCCCACGTCCGCCTCTTCGGGGATGACATTGCCCTCGTCATCGCGGAGGACGACGTCTCCGCCACCCAGGCTGCCCGCCTCGTCAGGGCGGAGTATGAGGAGCTGCCCGTCGTTCTTGATGCCCGCGAGGCCATGAAGGAAGGGGCCCCGGTCATTCACGAGAAGTATCCCAACAATGTCCTGAGCCACACCTCCAGCCGCAAGGGGAACTATGAGGAGGCCATCAAGGAGCCCGGCCTCATAAAGGTCGAGGGGTGGTACGACACGCCCTCCGTCCAGCACTGTCACATCGAGAACTTCATCTGCACAAGCTATATGGAGAACGGCAGGATCGTGGTCCTCTCCTCGACCCAGATCCCCCACATCGTCCGCCGCGTCGTCGGCCAGGCCCTGGGCATTCCCTGGGGCAAAGTCCGGATCATCAAGCCCTACATTGGCGGCGGCTTTGGCGACAAGCAGGACGCCCTCTACGAGCCCCTCTGTGCCTGGGCCACCACCCAGGTCGGCGGCCACCCGGTCAAGCTGGACCTGAGCCGTGAGGAGACCTTCACCAACTGCCGCGTGCGCCACGCCATCCTTTTCCATATCATCAGTTATGTCAGACCGGATGGCAGTATGGTGGCCAGAAAGCTGGAAATGTGGTCGAACCAGGGCGCTTACGCCTCCCACGGCCACAGCATCGCGGCCAAGGCCATGGGTGCATTTCCCCAGCTCTACCCCTGCGACAACGTGGAGTGCGACTCCTATACGGTCTTCACCAACCGGTCGGTGGCCGGCGCCATGAGAGGCTACGGCATGCCGCAGGCCAGCTTCGCCTACGAGTGCCATGCCGAGGATATTGTCATGAAGCTGGGGCTTGATCCCATTCAGTTCAGGCGCGACCACCTCATGCCCGTGGGCTACGTCGACGGCTTCTCGAAGAACGAGCTCTACAGCGACACCTTCAACCAGTCCATGGACGTGGGCATCAAAGCCTTCGATTATTATAAGAAGAGGGACCTCTACCGGAATCAGACCGGCGATATCAGAAGGGGCATCGGCATGTCTGTCTTCTGGTACAACACCGCGGTCTTCCCGATCTCGCTGGAGACCTCCTCCTGCCGCATGGTGCTCAACCAGGATGGATCGGTCCAGGTCCAGGTGGGAGAGACGGAGATCGGCCAGGGCGCGGACACGGCTTATGCCCAGATGACCGCGGACACCCTCGGCATTCCGTTTGAGAACGTCCATGTGGTCTCCAACCAGGACACGGACGTCACGCCCTACGGCACCGGCGCTTACGCTTCCCGTCAGACCTACACGGCCGGCATGTCGATCCGGATGTGCGCGGAGGCCTTCAAGGAGCGGATCCTCAAGGTCGCCTTCGACTACACGAGAATGCAGCCCTACATCTGCGACATCGTGGACGGCAACATCATCCGCGTGACCGACGGCAGGGTCCTCATGACCCTGGGCGACCTGGCGACGGAAGCACTCTATAATCCCAAAGACAGCCACCACCTGACCATGGAGAAGACGGCCACCATCCGGTCCAACGCCTACAGTTTCGGCTGCTGCTTCGCCGAGGTCGAGGTGGATATCCCGCTCTGCCACGTGAAGCTTCTCAGGGTCATGAACGTGCACGACTGCGGCAGGCTCATCAACCCTGCCCTGGCGGAAGGCCAGGTGGAAGGCGGTATGAGCATGGGCATAGGGTACGCCTTGTCCGAAAAGATGATTTATGACCAGAAGACGGCCAGGCTCCTCAACAACAACCTCCTGGACTACAAACTGTCCACCACCATGGATCACCCGAAGCTGGAGGTCCATTTCCTGGAAAATGAGGAGCCCACCTCGGCCTTCGGCACCAAGGCCCTCGGCGAACCGCCGGTCTGCCCGGTGGCGCCGGCCATCAGGAACGCGATCCTGAACGCCACGGGCATTTCTCTCCATGAGCTGCCCATGGACCCGCATCTTCTGTTCAGGGAATTCAAGGCGGCAGGCCTTATCTGAGGGGGTGAAGAGATATGTATGATATCAAAGCATTATATGAAGCCTACAGCGTAGAGGAGGCTGTTCGGCTTCTTGCGGCCCACCCCGAAGCCCAGATCATAGCAGGCGGCTCTGACGTTCTGGTCCAGGTCAGGGAGGGCAGACGCGCCGGGAAGGAGCTTGTCAGCATTTTCATGATCGATGAGCTGCGCGGCGTCACCATGGAGGAGGATGGTACGATCCGGATCGGATCCCTGTCATCCTTCCACACGATCACCTACAGCCCGATCATTCAGGAACACCTGTCGGTCCTGGGCGAGGCCGTGGACATGGTCGGCGGACCCCAGATCCGCGCCATCGGCACCATCGGCGGCAATACCTGCAACGGCGTGACCAGCGCCGATTCCGCCTCCACCCTCATGGCCCTCGACGCGGTCATGGAGGTGATCGGACCGGAAGGAAAACGGCTGGTCCCCATCGCGGACTGGTATAAAGGCCCCAAGAAAGTAAATCTCGGTCCGGCCGAGCTCCAGACGGCGATTCTGATCCGTAAGGAGAGCTACGAAGGCTACAAGGGCCATTACATCAAATACGGCATGCGGAACGCCATGGAGATCGCCACTACGGGCTGCTCCGTCAACGTGAAGCTGTCGGCGGACAAGAAGACGGTCGAGGACGTTCGCATAGGCTACGGTGTGGCCGCCCCGGTCCCAATCAGGGCCAGGACAGCGGAGGCCAATGCCAAAGGGAAGCCGGCTGATGCGGAAACGGCCGCGGCCATCGGCCGGGACGTGCTGCTGGACGTGACACCCAGGAACAGCTGGCGCGCGTCGAAGGACATGCGTCTCCACCTCTGCAGCACCATGGCGCAGAGGGCCTTCACCGAGGCGGTGAGAAAGAGCGGGGGTGAGATCTGATGGAAGACAGACAGTATAAGATGGTCCACTGCTATGTAAACGGCAAGGAAAGGGCCGCCATGGTCGACGTCCGGTCCTCCCTGACGGACATGCTGAGAAATGAATTCGGCCTGACTTCAGTCAAGAAAGGCTGCGAGGTGGGAGAGTGCGGCGCCTGCGCGGTCATCATCGACGGTGACTGCTATGACTCCTGTATCTACCTGGCGGTCTGGGCGGAGGGCAAGCATATCACAACGCTGGAGGGGCTTGAGGGGCCGAACGGGGAGCTCTCCGACATCCAGCAGGCTTTCGTCGACGAGACAGCCATCCAGTGCGGCTTCTGCTCGCCGGGCTTTATGCTGGAGGCCCACCATGTCCTGAAGCCGGGTGTGATCTACACGGACGATGAGCTGAGAAAAAAGCTCTCCGGCCATCTCTGCCGCTGCACGGGCTATGAGAACATCATGCGGGCCGTGAAGAAGACCATGTACCAGCGGGCCGGTATGGAGATGCCGGTCGAGGAGGACAGGATTCCGCTCTCCGTGCCCATTGAAGACGGCAAGGTCGTCCTGTGAAATACGGTAAAGCGCTCGATTTGTCCGGCTCCCTCAGACAAATGAAAACAAAGCCCCGCCTTCTCCAGGCCCAGAAAACCCGGCGGGCGGGTCTTTTGGCGCGACAGAACCTGTAAAACGCCTTCGTCCCTACAGGGAGACTATAAGAAGTCCGATATTCTTCCAGGGAGCAAACAACGAAATGAATTGCCGGTCCCTCAGGCCGATGAGCTGACCGCTTTCCGATCTTTTTTGGGATCCGCTGCAACATTTCCTTTTTCATGCCTGTTATAAAGACAAAGGGATAAAAAAGGGGAGCCATACAGCGGACCTGCTGAAGAAAGGGAGGCACTCTGACAGTTCCCGACAGATCAAGGAGGTATCACTATGAAAATGAAAAAGATGGCAGCCATCGCTGTCAGTGCTGTATGCACGTTATCTCTCCTGACAGGCTGCGGCGCCAGCTCAGGCAGCTCTTACGCCAAGTCGGACTATGCCCCGCAGGCGGCTTATGAGGAAGCCTACGCCGAGGAAGCATATGGGGCTGCGGCCTACGATGATTACGAAGCCGACAATGAATATGAGATGGCGGAGTCGTCCTCGTCCGGAGAGGCCAAGACAGTGGACTTTGAGCCTGACCAGGAGGCAGCCTTCACCGAGGACAAGCTCGTCTACACCGCCTACATGACCATTCAGACCCTGTCATTTCAGGATTCCAGCAGTTACGTCCGGGGGAAGATCTCGGAGTTCGGCGGCATCGTCGAAGAAGAATCCACCTATGACAGCAACAGCCGCTGGTATTACTACGAGGAGAAGAGCCGGGGCACCCTGACTTCGGAAATCACGGTCAGGATCCCGTCGGCCAACTTCAAAGCCTTCCTCGCCTCTCTCGAGGGAGCCGGCGGCAAGATCGTGAACCAGTCCCAGAGCGTGCAGAATATCACCAAGCGCTACAATGACCAGTCCATCCTCATCGAGTCCCTGAAGACCCAGGAGGAGCGCCTGCTCGCCATGATGGACAAGGCGGAGACTGTGGAGGACATGATCTACATCGAGGAACGCCTCAGCGAGGTCCAGACCCAGCTCAACCAGGCCAAAAACGTCCTCTCCGGCATGGACACGGACGTCGCCTACTCCACCATCCACCTCACCCTTCAGGAGGTGGTGCGCTATGAGAGCACCCGCGTCGAGACCACCTTCGTCGACAGGCTCCTGAACACCATCGAGGATTCCTGGGACAGCTTCCTGGGCTTCCTGGAAGGCTTCCTCTTCTTCCTCATCTACCTCTTCCCGATGGCCTGCCTCGTGCTCATCATCCTCCTGATAGTCTTCCTGATCAGGAAGGCCTACCTGAAGGCCCATCCCGAGAAGGCGCAGGCTGCCGCTGAGAGAAAGGCCGCGAAGAAGGCCGCCAGGGAAGCGGCAAAAGAAGCCAGGCTCATGAGAAAGAACGGCTCACCCAGGAATACGGGCGTCTACAACGATCCGGGCAGGAACTTCACTGCCGAAAACTTCGGGAAGGATGACAAGACCGGCCCGGAGGAGGAAAATGCAGACAAGTAAGGACCGGATGATCAGGAAGGATACGGTCTTCCGGCATTCCCCCATATCTTCCGGGCCGGATAAAAATGAAAGCATGTCAAGTAAAAATAGTTGACAAGCCTTCCGCACCGTAGTATATTAGTCGGTGGCCGCTTACGGCCACCGACTTTTTGCGCATTTTTGGAAGATATGGAAAAGATATACGAACAGACCCTTCTGTATGATTTTTACGGAGATCTCCTGACGGGTCACCAGAGGAGCATATTTGAGGAGGTTGTCTTCGAGGACTGCTCGCTCTCTGAGGTGGCCGAACGCCACGGCGTGAGCCGCCAGGGCGTTCACGATATAGTGAGACGGAGCGCCAGGAGCCTGGAAGGGTACGAGGAGAAGCTGGGACTTGTCAAAAAGTTCCTGTCGATCCGGGACAAGGTCAATGAAATCAGGGCCCTGACGGACGACGAGCAGATCCGGCTTCTCACACAGGAAATACTGGAGGAACTATAATATGGCATTTGACAGCCTTAGCGAAAAGCTGCAGGAAGTATTCAAAAAGCTGCGCTCCAAGGGAAGGCTGACCGAGGACGACGTCAAGGAAGCCATGAAGGAGGTCAAGATGGCCCTCCTCGAGGCGGACGTGAACTTCAAGGTCGTCCGGAGCTTCACCAAGACTGTTCAGGCGAAGGCGATCGGCCAGGACGTCATGAGCGGCCTGAACCCCGGACAGATGGTCATCAAGATCGTCCATGACGAGCTGGTGGAGCTCATGGGCTCCGAGCTCACCGAGATCCCGCTGAAGCCGGCGGGCTCCATGACGGTCATCATGATGGCAGGCCTTCAGGGCGCCGGCAAGACCACCACTGCCGCCAAGCTGGCAGGACAGTTCAAGTCCAAGGGCAGAAAGCCCCTGCTGGTCGCCGGTGACGTTTACAGACCGGCTGCCATCAAGCAGCTGGAGGTCAACGGCGAGAAGGTGGGCGTTCCCGTCTTCACCATGGGTGACAGAAAGAGCCCGGTCGACATAGCCAGAGCTGCTATCGCCCACGCGGGGGAGAACAAGTACGACCTCGTTCTGATCGACACGGCCGGCCGTCTCCAGATCGACGAGTCCATGATGAAGGAGCTTTCCGACATCAAGGAGGCGGTCACGGTGGACTTTACGGTCCTCGTCGTGGACGCCATGACCGGTCAGGAAGCGGTGAACGTGGCAAAAACCTTCACGGACAAGGTGGGCATCGACGGTGTCATCCTGACCAAGTGCGACGGCGACACCAGAGGCGGTGCGGCCCTCTCCATCAAGGCCGTCACCGGCAAGCCCCTGCTTTATGTCGGTATGGGGGAGAAGCTTTCTGACCTGGAGCTCTTCTATCCGGACCGCATGGCCAACCGGATCCTGGGCATGGGCGACGTCATGACCCTGATCGAGAAGGTCCAGGCCGGCATCGACGACGAGAAGGCCATGGCCATGCAGGACAAGCTCCGCAAGGCCTCCTTCGACTTCAACGATTACCTGACCAGCCTTGAGCAGATGCGGAGCATGGGCGGTATCGAGAGCGTCCTCTCCATGCTTCCCGGCATGACCGGCAGGAAGACCGACGAGGTCATGGGCATGGTGGATGAGAAGCAGATGAAGCGGACAGAAGCCATCGTCCTGTCCATGACACCCGCCGAGAGAAGCAACCCGGACCTTCTGAACCTGTCCAGGAAGCAGAGGATCGCCAAAGGCGCCGGGGTCAGCATCGGGGAAGTCAACCGCCTGGTCAAGCAGTTCGAGCAGGCGCGCAAGATGATGAAGAACATGCCCGGCATGGGCAAGAAGGGACGCCGCGGGTTTGGCGGCCTCGGAGGACTCAAGGGCCTGTTCTGATCGGGCGGTCCTCATTTTCACAGGTTGTTTGAAGATCATCCGTCGCATATGACGAAGAACTCTTCTTACTATATATTATTTATTTCATTTTTCAGGAGGAAAAAACAATGGTCAAGATCAGATTAAGAAGAATGGGACAGAAGAAGGCACCTTTCTACAGGATCGTGGTTGCCGATTCCCGTTCTCCGCGTGACGGCAGATTCATCGAGGAGCTGGGTTATTATGATCCCACCAAGGATCCCAGCGTCTACAAGCTCGATGAGGAAGCAGCCAAGAAGTGGCTTGCCAACGGCGCTCAGCCGACAGAAGAGGTCGCCAAGCTCCTCAAGATCGCCGGGATCGCAAAATAATTGCATTTTTCCGGATCTTACTTAGGAGGATCAGATGAGAGAGTTAGTAGAGGTAATTGCCAAAGCTCTGGTCGATCATCCCGATGAAGTCGTTGTCACTGAAAAGGAAGAGGAGGATGCCACTGTCATCGAGCTGCGCGTCGCAGCCTCGGACATGGGCAAAGTCATCGGCCGGCAGGGCAGGATCGCAAAGGCGATCCGCTCTGTCGTGAAGGCAGCATCGACCAAGACCGACAAGAAGGTCACTGTCGAGATCATGCAGTGACGGTAGAGAAAAATGCTGGATAAAATTCAGGTAGGAGCGATCTCGTCTACTCACGGCCTCAAGGGGGAGGTATACGTATACCCGACCACGGATGATGTGGAGAGGTTCGAGGATCTTTCGCGTGTACTCATTTCCCGGGGCGGTGAATATATCTCCTTCGACGTCGAATACGTAAAATTCTTCAAAGGCAGGCCTATCCTGAAGCTGAAGGGCCTGGACCGTATCGAGGACGTGGAACGCCTCAAGGGCACGCCGCTCTGGGTGCCCAGAGAGGAGGCCGTTCCCCTCGAGGAGGGCGAATATTTTATCGGCGACCTGATCGGCTGCATCGTCTATCTTGAGGACGGCAGCCGCCTGGGTGTACTGGATGACGTCATGCAGACAGGGGCCAACGACGTCTACGTCGTCAAAAAGGACGTGGGCGGCGAGATCCTGATTCCGGTCACCTACGAGTGTGTTCTGGCTATCGAGCCTGAGCAGGAAAGAATCGTGGTCCACCTGCTGCCCGAGATCTGATCGGGCAGGGGGCGGCCGTACGGGAGGTTCATTTGGATTTTCATGTACTGACCCTGTTTCCGGATATGGTCCGGCAGGGACTTGAAAACAGCATCATCGGACGGGCCATCGAGGAGGGGATCATTCATCTGAATGCCGTGCAGATCAGGGATTATACACTGTCAAAGCACGGCAAGACCGATGACTATCCGTATGGCGGAGGCGCCGGCATGGTGATGCAGGCCCAGCCCATTTACGACTGCTTTGTGGATGTGACGAAGGACCTGCCCTACAAGCCCAGAGTCATCTTCCTCACACCACAGGGGAAGGTCTTTAACCAGCAGGCTGCCAGGGAACTGGCCATCGAACCCGGCCTGGTCTTCCTGTGCGGCCACTATGAAGGCATCGACGAGCGTGTCATCGAGGAAATCGTCACCGACGAGTACTCCATCGGGGACTTTGTGGTCACCGGCGGCGAGATGCCGGCCATGCTCATGATCGACGCCATCTCCAGGATGATCCCCGGCGTCCTCCACAACGAGGATTCGGCCGAGGACGATTCCTTCGGCGGCGGCCTTCTGGAGGGGCCCCAGTATTCCCGCCCGGAGGTCTGGAACGGCAGGCGCGTCCCGCCGATCCTTCTTTCCGGGGACCACGCCAAGGTCGACGCCTGGCGGAGGGAGCAGTCTCTGATCCGAACTGCCATAAGGCGGCCGGACCTGCTTGCGACTGCCCACATCAGCCCCAAGGAAAGAAAATTCATTGAAAAATATCTTGAAAATTCAGACAGTGTCTAGTATACTGTATGAGTTGCCACGCCCGGAGGCGTTGGCAGGATAAATCATAAGATGGTCCTCTGATACTGTCACGGTATTTAAGAACATCCAATAATATAAAGGAGAACCGATAAGATGAGTGACATTATTAAGCAGATCGAGAGCGAGCAGCTCAAGAACGAAATTGCTGATTTCCGCGTAGGCGATACCGTTCGCGTGCACGGCAAGATCAAGGAAGGCAACCGCGAGAGAATCCAGATCTTCGAGGGCGTCGTCATCAAGAGACAGGGCGGCAGCACCCGTGAGACCTTCACAGTCCGCAAGAACTCCAACGGCGTCGGCGTCGAGAAGACATGGCCGCTTCACAGCCCCAACGTTGACAAGATCGAAGTTGTCCGTCATGGTAAAGTCAGACGCGCCAAGCTTTTCTATCTCAGAGAGCGCACTGGCAAGAGGGCCAAGGTCAAGGAAGTTATTCGCTGAAAGTAACTGCGCAGCCGGGTGGATTTTTCACCCGGCTGTTACTGTATCCTGACGCACATTGTTCTCATTTTCGGAGACTGCCCGGGCCTTCCGGGCGACATTCAGGTGAATCCCATGAAATCAAAAGCTGTGAACACCAAAGCCCGCAGGACGAACTGGTACGGCCGCAAGTCCGGGGTCATCACGACCTGGATCGTCGAGATCTTTATAACCCTGGTCCTGTCAGCCGTTTTTGCCTTCGCCTTCTGCAGCGGCGTGACCATCCAGGAGAACTCCATGGACCCCACTGTGGTCGCCGGGGAGACGGTCCTCATCAACAGGATCGCCTACACCGTTTCCGGCGTAAAGCGGGGCGACCTGATCGCCTACAGGACCAACGACAAGACGGACGCATCCGTTCATGTGAAGCGGGTCATCGGCCTTCCCGGCGAGAAGATCCAGATCCGCGACGGCCTCATCCTGATCAACGGGAAGACCTATTTTGAGGACACAGATCTTCCCGGCATCAACAATCCGGGTCTGGCCGAGGAGGGCGTGACCGTAAAGGACGGCGAGTATTTTGTCCTGGGCGACAACCGCAACGTCAGCGAGGACAGCCGCTTCGCGGACGTCGGCAATATCCAGAAGGGCTACATCATCGGCAAGGTCTGGCTGATCTCATCGCCCCTGTCGGAATTCGGTTTTGTAAAGTGAGGGAAATGTGAACATACAGTGGTATCCGGGGCACATGACGAAGACCGTTCGCATGATGCAGGACAACATCAAACTGATCGACCTTATCATAGAGCTGACGGATGCGCGGATCCCCGAATCCGGCCGGAATCCGGACATCGAAAAGTTGGGGAACGGCAAGGCCAGGCTCCTGATCCTGAGCAAGGCCGACCTGGCGGACGATAGGGTCAACCGTCTGTGGCTTGACTATTACAGGGAAAAAGGGCTGGAGACGATGGTCATGGACACCCGCGCACGCGGCATGGCCAAATCCATCATGCCGTCCGTCATGCGGGCCTGTAGCGCCAAGATCGAGCGGGACAAGGCCAGGGGAATGAAGCCCAGACCCATCCGGGCCATGGTGGCCGGCATTCCCAACGTGGGCAAGTCCACTTTCATCAATTCCTTTTCCGGGAAATCGCTGGCCAAGACCGGCAACAAGCCCGGCGTGACCCGCGGCAAGCAGTGGATCCGCATGAACGAAAAGGTGGAGCTTCTGGATACGCCCGGTCTCCTCTGGCCAAAGTTCGAGGACGAGCGGGTGGGAGAGAATATCGCCCTGATCGGGTCCATCAACGATCTCATTCTGAATGAGGATGAACTGACACTTACCCTGATCGGCCGGCTCAAGGCAGCCTACCCGGGACTCCTCGCCGACAGGTTCGGAATCGACGAATCCCTGGCCGGGCCAGCCCTCATGGAGGCCGTCGGACAGAAGCGGGGCTGCCTGAAAAAGGGCGGTGAAGTCGATTTCAGCCGTGTCTCCGCCGTCATGCTGGAAGAGTTCAGGAGCGGAAAGATAGGCCGGATCTCCCTGGAGAGACCGGAAGATATCCTGTGAGGGCCTGCCCATGACTGAAAAACAGCTGCAAAAACAGCGGGAAAAGGAGGAGCGGGCCAGGATCAGGCTTGAGAAGGAGCTGGCCAGGACGGAGGCCATGATGGTCTACGAGCGCCGGTTCGCCGACAAAGGCTATATCTGCGGCATCGATGAGGTGGGGCGGGGGCCTCTTGCTGGTCCGGTGGTCGCCTGTGCGGTCATTCTCCCATCCGATCACCCCATCCTTTATCTGAATGACTCCAAGAAGCTGACCGCGAAGAAGCGCGAAGAGCTCTTCGACGTGATCATGAAGGAGGCTGTGGCGGTGGGCATCGGCCTCAGAGGGCCGGAGCGGATCGATGAGATCAACATTCTTCAGGCCACCTACGAAGCCATGCGGGAGGCCATCGGCCGCCTGGACCCAAAACCGGATTTTCTTCTCAATGACGCGGTGACCATACCGGGGGTCTCCATCCCCCAGTGCCCGATCATCGGCGGCGACGGCAAGAGCGTATCCATCGCTGCGGCCAGCATCGTAGCCAAGGTGACGAGGGATTCCATGATGGTCCAGTACGACGGGCTTTACCCCGGTTACGACTTCGCCTCCAACAAGGGTTACGGGACAGCCGCCCACATAGCGGCCCTGAGAGAGAAAGGGCCCTGTCCTATCCACAGGAAGAGCTTTATAGGCCATTTTGTAGAGGTGTGACGGGAGGAGAGGCCTTTGCTCAGGAACAATAAACGGGTCGGCTCCGGCTACGAAAAGCTGGCGGCCGACTACCTGACTGCCCGCGGCTACGAGATCGTGG
>CACXEL010000080.1 GCA_902766655.1 uncultured Lachnospiraceae bacterium
CGGGACAACCTGAAAATGGGCTGCCCGGATGCCGATGACGAGGATCTCCGGGAGGCCCTGAGAAATGCCAACATCCTCGATTTCGTGGATGGTGCGGACGGGCTGGATACTATGATCGAGGAGCGGGGCAGCAACCTGTCCGGCGGCCAGCGCCAGCGGTTGGCCCTGGCCAGGGCATTGCTGCACGATACGCCGGTCTACATTTTCGACGAGGCGGCCAGCAACGTGGACGCCGAGAGCGAGGCTCTCATCATGCAGACCATCCATGAGATGGCGGAAACGAGGACCGTGCTCCTCATTTCCCACCGGTTGGCCAATGCGGTCGGCGCGGACCGGATCTGCATGATGAAGGACGGCGAGGTCTGCGAGGCGGGTACGCATGAGGAGCTCCTGGCCCTGGGCGGCGTTTACAGTGAGCTTTACAGGACCCAGAAGGCCCTGGAGGCCTATGCTGGCTCCGTGGAGACGGCTGCCTGCGGGACAACGAGAGAGAGCGGAAACGGCGGGGCAGCAAGGAAAAGCAATGCCGCAGTGGCAGCCAAGGGCACGACAGCAGCGGCCACAGGCACCCGCCGGTCCGGCCTTCAGATCATGGGCAGCCTCGTCGGGCTGGTGAAGCCGCTCATGCCGATCATGTTCCTCGCCATTTTCCTGGGCGTCATCGGCTATTCCTGCGCCATCTTCCTCACGATCCTGGCCTCGGGAGGCCTCATGGGCGGCACGGAGACGGCCGGCAATCTGGCCCGTATATTGGTCCTTCTGGCTGTGGCCAGAGGCCTGCTCCACTACGGCGAGCAGTACGGCAACCACTATATCGCCTTCCGGATCCTGGCCATCATCCGCCACAAGGTCTTCGCGGCCTTAAGGCGCCTCTGCCCGGCCAAGCTCGAAGGGAAGGAGAGGGGCAATCTAATCTCCGTCATCACATCCGATATCGAGCTTCTGGAGGTCTTTTACGCGCATACCATCTCCCCGATCGCGATCGCGGTCATCATTTCCCTGATCATGGTCTGCTTTATCGGGAGCCGGAGCCTTCCCGCGGGCCTGATCGCGGCCGTCGGGTATGTGATCGTCGGCGCGGTCATTCCCCTCTGGAACGGAAAGCGGAGTGCCCGTGACGGCATGGCCTTCCGCGAGGGCATCGGCAGCCTCAGCAGCTTCGTGCTGGACTCCTTCCGGGGGCTCGACGAGACGATCCAGTACGGGATGGGCGGAGACCGGCTCGGCGAGCTGACCCAACGGTCCCGCCGGCTGGGTAGGCTCCAGAGGCGGCTCAACCGCTATGAGCGGAGCCAGCGCGCCCTGACGAGCCTCGTCATCGAGATCTTCTCCTACGGCATGCTCTTTATCATGCTGGCCGCCTTTGCGGGCGGACGAGCGGGCGGCACGGATGTCATCCTGGTCACGGTCGCCATGATGGGTTCCTTCGGCCCGGTGGTGGCCCTCTCGTCCCTGTCCAACAATCTGAACCAGACTCTGGCCAGCGGCGAGCGGGTCCTGAGGCTCCTCGAGGAGGATCCCCTGGTGACTGACGTGACCGGCCGGGAGGAAACTGCCTTCGAGGGTGCGGAAGCTTCCCACGTCACCTTCGGGTACGGCGGGGAGACGGTTCTCGACGATATGTCCCTCTGGATCCCCAAGGGGCAGGTGGTCGGCATCCACGGCCCCAGCGGCTGCGGAAAATCCACGCTGCTCAAGCTCCTCATGCGGTTCTGGGACGTGGATGAGGGGCAGGTCCTCATTTCCGGGAAGGATATCCGGGAAATTAACACCGATGACCTCCGCACCATGGAGGCCTACGTGACCCAGGAGACCTACGTCTACCACGATACCATCGCCGCCAACATAGCCATCGGCCGCCCGGATGCGACCCGGGAGGAAATCGAGGCGGCGGCGGAGAAGGCCGGCCTCAAGGACTTCCTTGCGGACCTGCCGGCCGGGCTGGACACCAAGGCGGGCGAGCTGGGCGATACCCTTTCGGGCGGTGAGCGGCAGCGGATCGGGCTGGCCAGGGCCTTCCTCCATGACGGCCCCTTCCTGCTCCTCGACGAGCCGACCAGCAACCTGGACGTGCTGAACGAGGGCATTATCCTGAAGGCGCTGGCGGAGGAGAAGAGAAACAAGACGGTGGTCCTGGTCTCCCACAGGCTGTCCACGCTCAAGGCGGCGGACGTCATCGTGGAGATGACCCGGTAAAGGCGCACGGTGCTTTACCACGACGGGAATCATCGCTGAGAGAACAGTGGAAATGCAAAAGAAAGGGACCTGGCGGGATGGGAAGCCGTGCAAGTC
>CACXEL010000081.1 GCA_902766655.1 uncultured Lachnospiraceae bacterium
CCGGCCGGGAATGATGCGGCGCCGGCTTCGACAGACGACGGATCCGCGGAAGACGCAGGCGGGACCGGGAGAGCCGATACCGGATCGGGGACCGCAGCTCCCTTCGTGAAGACCGTACACGTCGAGGTCGATGGCGTTACCGTGCTGGAGACCCCTCTCACCGGGGAGTCCAAGTATGCCATCATCGACGGCAGGGCCGTGGAGCTGGAGGTGGAGACGACGCTGACGGACATGCAGGGGCTGGCAGATCCGGCCAACCACGACGTGAACCTCATTTACATCCACGACGGCAGGGTCGCCTGCTCGGAGTCCAACTGCGAGAACCAGGTATGTGTGCACACCGGGGAGCTGACCGGGTCTGCCTTTGACCTGCCCATCATCTGCCTGCCCCACGGGGTCGTGGTCCAGGTGATTGACTGAGGCTTACCGGGCGTCATAAAGTAAAAATCATCCTGCCGAAACGGCAGGTGGTTGATAGCAATTCACTTATCAAAGCATAAAAGGAGGTACCAGATGAAAAAGAGGATTGCATTGCTCCTCTGCGGCGCCATGATCGTCGGATCCCTTGCCGGATGCGGCGGCGGTGCCGGAGACACAGCAAAGCCGGCCCAGGAGACAACTGAGGCGGCAACAGAAGAGGCGACCGAGGAAGTCACAGAGGCTGCTGAGGAAGCTACGGAAGAGGCGACCGAGGAAGCTACAGAAGAAGTGACCGAGGAAGTCGCGGAAGAGACGACAGAGGAAGCCGTGGGGGCTCCCGCCGGCGGCCTTGTCCCGGGCACCTACACGGCATCCGCCCAGGGCTTCGGCGGTCTGGTCGAGGTCACCCTTGAGGTCGGCGACGACGGCGTAGCCGTTGCCAGCATCGTGGGCGACAGCGAGACACCCGAGGTCGGCGGCGCCGCGCTCGAGGAACTGGCGAACCAGCTCAACGCCGCTCAGTCCGCTGAGATCGACGGCGTGGCCGGCGCGACCCTGACCTCCGGCGGCGTCAAGGAAGCAGCTGCGGCCGCTTTCGAGCAGGCAGCCTCCGGCGAAGTCGCCGAGGCCGCTGAGCTTGCCTTCACGGCAGGCACCTACACAGGCACAGGCACAGGCTACAACGGACCGGTCGAGGTCTCCGTCACATTTGACGATGCAGCCGTCACAGCTATCGAAGTGGTCAGCAGCGGTGAGACAGCTCACGTCGGCGACGTCGCTTTCGATATCCTCATCCCCGAGATGATCGAGGCCAACGGCACGGGCGTTGATTCCGTGTCCGGCGCTTCCTTCTCCAGCCGCGCCCTCAAGGAAGCCGTCAATGCGGCTGCCGAGCAGGCCGGTGTCACCAATGCCACCGCATTCCAGAGCAACACCGTCGTCGACGAGGCCGATGAGGCCATCGAAGGCACCTGGGACGTCGTCATCGTCGGCGCCGGCGGCGCCGGTATGGCTGCAGCTGCCCAGGCTGCCCAGGACGGCAACACAGTTCTCGTGATCGAAGCCAACGCTGAAGTCGGCGGCAACACCCTCGTCTCCGGCGGTCAGTATCAGTCTGTCATGCCCTACCTGGTCTGGGATCCGGCCGATCCGGATGCCACCACAGGCGTCGGCTATGACGGCAACACCTACGACAAGGTCAAGTCCGTCCACGGCTGCATCGATGTTCTCCGCACCATCCTGAACTGGTCTGAGGAGCCCTTCGATGAGGCTTACTATGTCGACAACGAGTTCGTCGCCGGCGACATCGACGAGCTCTCCAAGCACGGCGTCCATGCTGATTATCTCCCGGTCCTTCAGGCCCTCAAGGCCGAGATCCAGGCTTATCTTGACTGGGCACAGCCCAAGCTCGATGCCGGCACACCGGAGAATCAGCTTACCCTCTTCTCCACCGTCAACCTGCACATTTTCCAGACCTACTACGGCGGCCTGCGCCCGAGCGCTGACATGTCCGAGTGGATCTACGGCGATGTGGATCTCGTTTCCCAGTTCATCAACGGCGGTCAGGAGCTCAAGCAGTGGCTCGAGTCCATGGGTTCCACCTTCGTTGAGAACACACAGCCGACCCTGATCGGCGCTCTCTGGTACAGAGAAAATGAATTCATCGGCGCCAATGTCGACACCGACGGCGACGGCACCGCTGAGGAGTACGGCGGACGCTGGGGCACCTACTTCATGGCTCCCATGACCGCCATGCTCAATGCCAACGAGGCAAATGAGATCATGCTCCGCACCACAGCCAATGAGCTGATCGTCGAGGACGGCCGCGTTGTCGGCGTCAAGGCTACCAAGTATGACGGCACCGAGGTCACCGCTTACGGCACCAAGGGCGTCATCCTGGCTACCGGCGGTTTTGCTGCCAACATCGATCTGGTCGCTTCCGAGAACATTTACTGGGATCCGTCCTACATCACAGACAACACACAGACCACCAACCGCTCCACGCTGACCGGCTCCGGCATTGACATGGCCACGGCTGTCGGCGCTGCCACAACAGGTCTCGGCTTCACACAGATGATGCCCATCTCCTGGGTCGACAACGGCGACCTGGCCTTCGGCGGCGGAAACTATGCGGTCTACATCAACCCGACCACCGGCAAGAGATTCGTCGATGAGGGATCTGAGCGTGACGTTCTCTCCCTCGGCGAGTTCCGCAACGGCATTGAGGTCAACGGCACACAGGGCGTCTTCATCGAGATCTACAATGCCACTGAGCCGATTCCTGGCCCGATCCAGCTGGGCGAAGGCGACTACGAAGGCAGATATTACAGAAGAACAGCCAACGCTGAGGAGCTCGGCGCCCTGTTCACAGACCTTGGCGTCGAAGCCGACGCTGAGACTGTCCTTGAGACCATCCGCAACTATGACATGGCTGTCATGGGCCAGCAGGATTTCGAGGACGTCGGCAAGGCCATCGCCTCCAGGACCATCGGCAACGTCGAGAAGAACGAGGATGGCTCCTACAAGGTCGACACCTATGATCTGGACAACACTCTGCTGACCATCCGTCTCATGGCTCCGTCCACGCACCACACCATGGGCGGTGTCGTCGTCGACACAGAGCGCCACGTCCTTGACGCTGACGGCAACGTGATCCCGGGTCTCTACGCAGCCGGCGAAGTCACCGGCGGTATCCACGGCGGCAACCGCCTCGGCGGCAATGCCATCGTTGAGATCTTCGTCTCCGGCCGCACCGCTGCCCAGGCCGCTCAGGCTGACGCAGTCGAGTAATCGAAAGATTACCGAAAACGGTAAATGAACACAGCGCCGCACATCCTTCGGGGTGTGCGGCGTTTCTTGTGCGATTTTTTTATGTAATAAACAAAATATACGTGGCATGCCGGCCTGGAATAGGGTATATTTAATAAGAGGGCTGCTTTAACGGGCAGACCTTTTATCCCTGCGGAAAATCGGGGCGTGCTGTCATTTTCCGGGCAGTCATGAGGAAGCCGGAGGGAGAGCGCAGAACCTTTATGACAAGGAAGGAGACTAACTGTGAAGGAACACATCAGGAAGAAAGACTTAATCAGGAGTGGAATTGCAATCGCGGCCGCGCTCGTGGTCATGTTGGCTGCCATCGGCATCAACAAGAGCTACGATAATGCCACCATGGTGGCCGGCAAATATACGCCCGGCACCTACGTCGGCGTAGGTCAGGGCTTCGGCGGCGACGTCGAGGTCACACTCGAGATCAACCAGAAGGGCGGCATTGACAGTGCGACCCTGGTTGGCGCCAGCGAGACGCCGACCATCGGCGGCGCAGCCCTCGAGGAGCTGCAGAATCAGATCGTGGCGGCCCAGTCCGCAGACATTGAAGGCGTTTCCGGCGCTTCCCTCACATCCCAGGGTACCCGCGTCGCTGTGGCCAAGGCTCTCGAGCAGGCCGGCGGCGAGCCCTACGTTGAGGAAGAGCCTGTTGTGGAAGAGGTTGAAGTCCCGGATTCCGGCGCTTACACGCCCGGCACCTATACCGCCTCTGCCCAGGGCTTCGGCGGTCCCGTTGAGCTGACCATCACGGTCGGTGACAGCGGCGCCATCACGGAGGCCACCCTGGTGGGCGACGGCGAGACACCCACCGTCGGCGGCGCAGCCCTCCCTGAGCTTCAGAATCAGATCCTTGCAGCCCAGTCCGCGGAAATCGACGGCGTGGCCGGCGCCACCATCACATCCGATGCAGTCCGTGCGGCAGCGGCTGATGCCATCACCCTTGCCTCCGGCGGCGAGATCGAGAAGGTCGAAGTGGCGGAAGGCGCCCTCTTTGCGGCCGGCACCTATGAGGCCACAGCCAGAGGCTTCGGCGGCGACATCACGGTTGCCGTGACCGTCACCGAGGATGAGATCACAGCCGTGGATATCACCGGCGACAGCGAGACCGCCAACATCGGTTCCTTCGCCGTGGAGATGCTGGACGATGAGATGCTTGAGAAGCAGACCTCCATGGTGGATGCCCTGGCCGGCGCCACCGTATCCAGCAACGCCATCATCAAGGCAGCCTCCCAGGCTCTGACGGATGCCGGCGCGGACGTTTCCAAGCTCGGTGTCGCCGAGGAACCGGCTGTCCGCACCAGCGAAGAGCTGGAGACAGATATCGTGATCGTGGGCGCGGGCGGCGCCGGCATGACGGCTGCCATCAATGCGGCCCAGGCCGGCAAGGACGTCATCCTCGTCGAGAAGATGCCCTACGTCGGCGGCAATACCACCAGGGCTACCGCCGGACTCAACGCGGCCGGTACGCATTACCAGGCTGAGCAGGACGTCGAGGACAGCGTCCAGCAGTACATCGACGATACCATGAAGGGCGGCCACGACCTCAACGACAAGGACCTGGTCACCGTTCTGGCGGAGAACTCCGCGGCAGCCATCGACTGGCTGGATTCCATCGACGCTCCGCTGCCCAAGCTTTCCACCACCGGCGGCTGCACCAACAAGCGCACCCATGCCCCCGAGGACGGCTCCGGCGTCGGCGCTTACCTGGTCACGGCTTTCCGTGCACAGCTTGACGCGCTGAACGTGAAGGTCATTTACAACACCGCAGCCACCTCCATCATCATGGAGGACGGCGTGGCCACCGGCATCATCGCAGAGTCCAACGAGGCCGATTACACCATCAAGGCCGGCGCGGTCATCCTGGCCACCGGCGGCTTCGGCGGAAATGAAGACCTGCTGGTCTCCTACAGACCGGACCTTGAAGGCTACGTCTCCACCAACGCCCCCGGCGCCACCGGCGACGGCATCGCCATGGCTGAGGAGGCCGGTGCGGCAGTGGTCGACATGGACCAGATCCAGCTCCACCCGACCGTCGAGCAGGGCACCAGAATGCTGATCACCGAGTCCGTCCGCGGCAACGGCGCCATCCTGGTCAACACCTCCGGCGAGCGCTTCGTCAACGAGATGGAGACCCGCGACGTCGTCTCCGCAGCCGAGATCGCCCAGGATGAGGGCTGCGCTTACCTGATCTTCGACCAGAACCTGGTCGACAACCTGGCCGCCACCAAGAAGTATTTCGCCATCAACGTTGTCGCTGAGGGCGCCACCATCACGGAGCTCGCCGAGGCCATCGAAGTCGATCCGGCCACCCTGGCAGCTACCCTGGAGACCTGGAACACGGCTGTCGCGAACCAGAAGGATGAGGCCTTCGGCCGCACCACCGCCATGGAAGTCGACCTGTCCGTCGCTCCCTACTACGCCATCAAGGTCGCGCCCGGCATCCACCACTGCATGGGCGGCGTGAAGATCAACACCAACGCGGAAGTCATCGACACCGAAGGAAACGTTATCCCCGGCCTCTATGCAGCCGGCGAGGTGACCGGCGGCGTCCACGGCGCCAACCGCCTGGGCGGCAACGCCGTCGCCGATATCGTAGTCTTCGGACGCGTTGCCTCCGATTCCGCCATGGCCTACATCGACGGCCTGGCACCCGAGGGCGAGGAAGCCGAGGAGGCTCCCGAGGAGGAAGAGGCCGGCCTTACGCCCGGCACCTACACCGGCACTGCCCAGGGCTTCGGCGGTGAAGTGACTGTCACCATCACTGTCGACGAGACCGGCAAGATCACGGAAGCCACGGTGACCGGCGACAGCGAGACTCCGGAAATCGGCGGCGCGGCACTCGAGACCCTTGGTCAGCAGATCATTGACAAGCAGGGCTCCGAGATCGACGGTGTGACCGGCGCCAGCCTGACCTCCGGCGCAGCCATCGAAGCCGCGGCTGCGGCGATCGCCCAGGCTGCCGGCGGCGCGGAGGCAGCTGAGGCCGAAGAAGCCGGTGCTGAAGGCGCCGAGGCAGCTTCCGGCCCCAAGGCCGGAACCTACACCGCCAGTGCGGAAGGCTTTGGCGGAGACGTGACCGTCACCATCGTCATCGACGAGACCGGCAAGATCACGGAAGCCACTGTTGTCGGCGACGATGAGACACCTACCATCGGCGGCGCGGCTCTCGAGACCCTCGGTCAGCAGATCGTGGACAAGCAGAGCCCCGACCTCGACGGCGTTTCCGGCGCCAGCGTTACCTCGGGTGCAGCCAGGGAAGCTACCGCTGCAGCCCTGGAACAGGCAGCATGAATTTTCAGAATAAAAACAAATAAAGTGCCTGGCCGGCAGCGCGCAGCTGCCGGTCAGGCACCTATTGGTCAACGCGCCCCATAAAGCCGTAAGCAGTGCGGACCTTACAGAGGCATATAAGGGATCAGTGGCGGAATGCGCCCGGAATTCCGGGGAATGTAAACCGTAGGGTCTTTACACAAATCCATAAGGAGGAAGACTTATATGGTAACGAATGACAAGGGGATTTCAGAGGTAGTAAAACAGGTCAACCGCGAGGTTGCCCGCCTGATTTGGGATGACCAGCTTGATCATGAGCATCTGGAAAAGATTGTTTACGATATTTCGCCCGGCCCCAAGCCGGACTATCGCTGCTGCATTTACAAGGAGCGTGAGATTGTCCGCCACAGGATCCGCCTGGCCAGCCAGGAGAATGCGGATCCCCGCAACACCACCACCAACGTTGTCCAGGTCATCAAGCCGGCCTGCGACGACTGCACCATCGCGGCTTACTCCGTCACGGATATCTGCCGCTTCTGTCTGGGCAAGGCCTGTCTGAACTCCTGTCATTTCGGAGCCATCTCACCGGGTGAGCACCGGATGAGAATCGATCCGCTCAAGTGCAAGGAGTGCGGCATGTGCGCCAAGGCCTGCCCCTACGGCGCCATCATTCACCTCGAGCGGCCCTGCAAGAAGGCCTGTCCGGTCGGCGCCATCGACTACGACGAGTACGGCTTCTGCAACATCGACGAGAACAAGTGCGTCCACTGCGGCCACTGCGTCCATTCCTGTCCCTTCGGCGCCCTGGGATCCAAGGTCTTCCTCAGGACCGTCATCGAAGCTATCAAGGCCGGCAAGGAAGTCTACGGCATGTGCGCTCCGGCGGCGGAAGGCCAGTTCGGCATGGGCATCGGCATGGGCTCCATCCGCGAGGCCCTCAAGAAGATCGGCTTCACGGAAATGGTCGAGGTAGGTCTGGGCGGCGACATGACGGCTGCCTACGAGGCGAAGGAGTGGATCGACGCCCGCAAGGAGGGCAAGAAAATGACGACCTCCTGCTGCCCGGCTTTCATTTCCATGATTCGTCACCAGTTCCCCAAGCAGTACGACGAGAACAAGTCCTCCACGGTCTCCCCGATGGTCGCGGTCTCCCGCTATCTCAAGACCATCCATCCGGGCTGCGTGACCGTCTTCATCGGTCCCTGCATCGCCAAGAAGGGCGAGACTCTGAACGAGTTCATCGCAGACAGGCCTGACTGCGCCATCACCTTCGACGAGATGGTCGAGCTCCTGGCCTCCCGCGGGATCAAGCTTCAGCCGGAGCCGGAGAACTATCAGGAGGCATCGATTTTCGGCAAGAAGTTCGCCGCGACCGGCGGCGTGGCTGCTGCGGTCATCGAGGTCATGAAGGAGATGGGCGAGGACACCTCCTCCATCAAGCTCCTGACCGCCACCGGCGGCTCTGAATGCAAGAAGGCCCTCCTCCAGCTCAAATCCGGCCGTTTGGCCGAGGATTTCGTCGAAGGTATGATGTGTCCCGGCGGCTGCGTCGGCGGTCCGTCCCGCATGAAGGCGGAAAATGAGATCCTGAAGGCCAGGACCGACCTTCTGAAGAAGGCCGATGGCCGCAAGATCCTGGACAACCTGAAGAATTATCCCATGGACCAGTTCTCCATGCACCGCGACGGCCATATAGATTGAGTCTGTCAGGACAGTTTGACAGCGCTTTATGAAACAGAGGGGCGGCCCTTTTTCCTGATTTCGGAACTATTTCGAAAAACGGGAAAAAGGGCCGCCCCTCTGTTTCACAAAGTTATCAGATCCTCCGGATGACGATGATTTCGTCCATGGTCACGCCGAAGATGTCCGCGAGGATGATCAGGTTATCGATGGTGGGCATGGCCTGGCCGGACTGCCATTTGTAGATCGCGTTGCCGGTGGCGAAGCCGAAGATGTTCTGGATGTCGCGAACGGAGAGCCCCTTGCGGACCCGAAGTTCCTGAATGTGTTGCCCGGTTGCAGTCATGTCTATGATCGGCATTGTTTTGTCCTCCTTCCATGCCTTGATATATCATCTGCCGACGGCCCCGGAAGAGTGGCGCCGCGGTCATGATCTGAAAAAGAAAACCGCCTGTCCCGTGGAGGAGTCCACAAGACAGGCGGTCTGAAATGTGCCGAAATCTTTCATCAGGGGCACAGCCGCTGGTTTTGTAAACGCTGATCCACGCAAAGGAGAACCTGGTCTGCTGTGAGGACAGAAAGGCCCAGGGTGTAGTCTACGGTATAGAAATTACGTACTCGCGGGAAGCTCATTGTAAAGGCCATGGTTTTTCTCCTTTCGTAAGATTTGCGTGAGGGCAGGTCTGCCTTCTTGCGGACATTATAGCAGAGATATAATGAAATGTCATTACACCTGTGGTAGAAAATATTGCCGGACCGGGGAATTTGCGATCGAAGACGCAGGGGTTCAAGGCAGAAAGATGGGCGGAACGCGCAAAGCCGGGCCTGTAAGGGAGGCATTGAGGATGCTGCGCTTTTCGCATGGCCGAACCTGTGAGGGAGACACTGAGGTAACTGCGCTTTCCCTCTGTGTCTGTACTGTGGAAAATGAAGGCCGGGAAGAGTATAATTATTCCAGGAGTGTGGATGAATGCGACCAGGAAAGGAGAAATAACATCATGAATCTGTCTTTGCTTTCATTTTCTCTGATTGGCGAGGCGGTGACGAAAAGGCTCGATGCGGCCGGCCTGTGCAGGATCTGCACGGAGAACGGTATCGACAGGCTTGATCTGCTTCAGGAGGAGCTCAGATTCTACGGCAGGGACAAGCTGAAAAAGGCTATGGGGGAGAGCGGCGTTTCCCTGGGGAGCCTGATCGCCAGCGTGGACTTCCTGGGCGCGCCGGACAAGGCGGAGGAGCGCCTCAGGGCTGCCCTCGATGATTGCCGGGAAATGGGCACGGACCAGCTGATGATCGTGCCCGGCCAGACCATGGACAACCGGAAGAAGCGCTTCCGCTCTCTCAGCCGCAGCGCCATGATGGAGGAGGCCAAGGTCTTCTTCCGCAAGGCCGTGGAGGAGGGGCAGAAGGCCGGCATCACAGTGGGCCTGGAAGACACCCCGCAGACGGCCAAGCCTTTCTGCACCGTCTCGGAAATGAAGACCCTGCTCGAAGCTGTGCCGGGCCTCAGGCTGATCCTGGATACGGGCAATATTTTCGTGGGCGATCCCCAGGCGGACCTGCTCGACTATTACGAGGCCCTGAAGCCGTATATCATGCGGATCCACCTGAAGGACGTGGTCCGCGGCAGGTTCCCGCGCAAGGAAATGTGCATCGACGGCCTCAGCATCGCCCCGGTGGTGACCGGCAGCGGCATCCTGCCCATGGCCGAGTTCCTCAGGAGACTGAAGGCGGACGGCTATGACGGGGACCTCTGCATCGAGTACGCGGCGCCGAAGAGCCTGCACGGCGGGGACCACAGCAAGGCGGTGGCAGCGTACGCGGATTTCATTCGCGCAGCCTGGGACGGGAAGGACGTGCGGCCGCCTTACATTGAGATCGAAGGCGTGAACAAGCCGGTCTCCCGGATCTTCTTCGGCACGGCCATGATGCCGCTGCTCGCGGGTAAGGAGTCGGACTACCTCCTGGACGCCATGTATGCGCTCGGCATTACGGCCTTTGACTGCGCCAGGGGCTACGGCATGGCCGAGAAGGCCCTGGGGACCTGGATCAAACACCGGGACAACCGCGAGAAGGTCGTGATCCTGACCAAGTGCGGAAATGTGAGCCTGCGCGGGCAGGTCTGCGTCAACCGGGAGGTGGTGGAGAAGGAGCTGGCCAAGAGCCTGAAGGTGCTGGGGACGGAGTATGTTGACATTTTCCTTCTTCACAGAGACGATCCGCACACGCCGGTCGGGGAGCTGATCGAGGTGCTTAACGAGAAGCAGCGGGAAGGCAAGATCCGCGTCTTCGGCGTCTCCAACTGGACCAAGGAGCGCATCGCGGAGGCAAACGCGTACGCGGAGGCCCACGGGCTGAACGGTTTCACAGTATCGAGCCCCAATTTCGGAATTGCCGAGCAGGTGGAGGACCCCTGGGGCGGAGACTGCGTGACGGTCTCCGGCGATGCCAACAAGGAAGTGCGCGCCTGGTACGCTGAGAAGCAGATGCCGGTGCTGGCTTACTCGTCTCTGGGCAGAGGCTTCTTCACAGGCAAATTCAAGAGCGGCGATTACGAGGGGGCCAAAAAGGTTCTGGACGGCGCGGCCCAGAAGGGGTACCTGCACCCGGTCAACATGGAGAGGCTGGCGAGGTGCGAGAAGCTGGCCGAGGAGCAGGGGTGCACCGTTTCTGATATCGCCATGCGGTATATTTTCGGAAGCGAGATGAAGGTCTGCGCCGTGGTCAGCACGTCGAGTGCCGCGCGCATGCGGCAGAATATCGAGGCTTCGCTGAAGCCGCTGACGAAGGAGGAGATCGGCTTCCTGGAGACGGGCGAGAGATAAGGCAGATCAAAAACAGTGAAAAGAGATGGCGCAGTAATGCGGCCGGTCCAGAAATATTGGTTCAATTCCAGGAACGGTATGGCCTTTCGGAGGTCATACCGTTTTTTGGGTCATGGTGATGAAGCGTTCCCCGGGCGATCTCGCAGATGACAGGGTTCTCATAGAATGGATCCCATTCCGCCAAAAAGTGGCGAAATGTATGACAGGATGAAAACCCGGCCGGGCGCCGGGAAATCAGAAGCTTTCCGGAGAAGAAAGTTCCGAAAAATGGGCCGAACGGCTCATGACAGCACCTTTGTGATTTTCGTATAATGTAAAAGTATGGCTATTTATCGCTTAATAGTTGATATTTATAAAGTCCCGAAGCGAGTTCGCCTCGGTCCTTTAACGGTACTAGCCTGGTACCTCTACCCGATATAATTCAGGCTACATTTATTCTGGTTATCTTTTCATGCTTCTTTATTCTCAGCCCCCTGATGCCGCCCGCCTTCATGATTTGGTAGGCCGCATTGACGTCCGCGTTGATGTACGTCCCGTCATTGCTCATGAACA
>CACXEL010000082.1 GCA_902766655.1 uncultured Lachnospiraceae bacterium
ACGTGGCCAAACGTAGGGAGATAGGCGCCGTCATCGCCGCCGCTCCGCGCCGTGCTGTGCAACGCCTGACCAGCGACCCGGGCGATGTCATCATCCTGCTCGGTGGCCGCACCGGCCGTGACGGTATCGGCGGTGCCACCGGCTCCTCCAAGGTCCACACGGAGAAGTCTACCGAGACCTGCGGCGCCGAGGTCCAGAAGGGCGACGCCCCGACCGAGCGCAAGCTCCAGCGACTTTTCAGACGCCGGGATGCCGCCCACCTCATCAAGAAGTGCAACGACTTCGGCGCCGGCGGTGTCTCCGTCGCCATCGGCGAGCTGGCCCGCGGCCTGGATATCGACCTCGACAAGGTGCCCAAGAAGTACGCCGGCCTGGACGGCACGGAGATCGCCATCTCCGAGTCCCAGGAGCGCATGGCCGTCGTGGTGGATCCCGCAGACGTGGATACCTTCATGGGCTATGCCCACGAGGAGAACCTCGAAGCGGTCGTCGTGGCGGTGGTCACCGAATCCCCGAGGCTGGTCATGCACTGGCGGGGCAGGACCATTGTCGACATTTCCAGGGACTTCCTGGACACCAACGGCGCCCACCAGGAGGCTTCCGTCAAGGTGGATATCCCCAGCAGGGCCGATTCGGAAATGAACACCCGCCCCGGCGTGCCCGACCTGGCCGACTCCGAAGGCGTGCGCGGCCTCTGGCTCTCCACCCTTTCCGACCTCAACGTCTGCTCCCAGAAGGGTCTGGTCGAAATGTTCGACGGCTCCATCGGCGCAGCCTCCGTCTTCATGCCCTACGGCGGTCTCTACCAGATGACCGAGACCCAGGTCATGGCGGCCAAGGTCCCGGTTCCTGGCGGAAAGACGAACACGGTCACCCTCATGAGCTACGGCTTCGATCCCAGCCTCTCCAGCTGGAGTCCCTATCACGGCGCTGCCTGGGCGGTGACCACCTCCATGGCCAAGATCGCGGCGGCCGGCGGAGACGTCTCCAAGATCCGCTTTACCTTCCAGGAGTATTTCCGCCGCATGAGCAGTGATCCCGAGCGCTGGAGCCAGCCCTTCGCGGCTCTGCTTGGTGCCTACGCGGCCCAGGTCGGCTACGGGCTGCCCTCCATCGGCGGCAAGGACTCCATGTCCGGCACTTTTGAACACATCGACGTGCCGCCCACACTCGTATCCTTCGCCGTCGACGTCGCGAAGGAGCAGGACCTGATCACACCCGAGCTCAAGGCGCCGGGCTCAAAGCTCGTATGGATCCGCGCAGCCAAGGACACTTACCAGCTGCCCTCCTACGACGCCGTCATGAAGACCTATCTGACCCTCCGCGAGGATATCGCGGCAGGGCGTGTGATTTCCGCCTACGCCCTCGGCAGGTTCGGCATGGCCGAGGCCGTGGCCAAGATGGCCTTCGGCAACCGCCTGGGCGTCCGTATCGAGCACAACCTTGACCCGAGGGACTTCTTCTCACCCGCATACGGCGACGTCATCGCCGAGGTGGCCGACGGGGAGGTGGGCAATCTGGCCTCCTCCTACACGGTGATCGGCGTGGTCACGGGGAATGACCTCCTCGAGTACGGCAATGCCGTTATTTCCATGGACGAGGCCCTCTGCGCCTGGACCGGAACCCTGGAGAAGGTCTTCAAGACAAGTGCCTCCGAGGACACCGAGCCGGTGGCATCTCCGCTCTACAGGGCGGACAGCATCTATGTCTGCAGGAACAAGGTGGCGAAGCCGCATGTCTTCATACCGGTCTTCCCGGGCACCAACTGCGAGTACGACTCGAGGCGGGCCTTCGAGAACGCCGGCGCCACGGTCACCGACATGGTCTTTAAGAACATGACCGCCTCCGACATCCGCGACTCCGTGGAAGCCTTCACCAAGGCCATCGACCAGTCTCAGATCATCATGTTCCCGGGCGGCTTCTCCGCGGGCGACGAGCCGGACGGCTCCGCCAAGTTCTTCGCGACGGCTTTCCAGAATGCAAAGCTGAAGGAAGCGGTCGAGAAGCTCCTGGCCCGCGACGGCCTGGCCCTGGGCATCTGCAACGGCTTCCAGGCCCTCATCAAGCTGGGCCTCGTGCCCTATGGCGAGATCGTCGGCCAGCAGGCGGATTCGCCGACCCTGACCTTTAATACCATCGGACGCCACATTTCCCATATGGTGTACACCAGGGTCGTCACGAACAAGAGCCCGTGGCTGACCGGAGCGGAGCTCGGCGGTGTGTATGTGGATCCCGCCTCCCATGGCGAAGGACGCTTTGTCGCCTCCGAGGAGTGGATCGAAAAACTCTTTGCAAACGGCCAGGTCGCGACCCAGTACTGCGACCCCGAGGGCAACGTCTCCATGGACGATACATGGAACGTCAACGGCTCCTACCACGCCATAGAAGGTATCACCTCGCCGGACGGCCGGGTCCTGGGCAAGATGGCCCATGCCGAGCGCCGGGGCGACGGGGTGGCCATCAACATCTACGGCGAGCAGGATATGAAGATCTTTGAATCCGGCGTCAGATATTTCAGGTGATCTGGCGGGCAGTAAAGACAAGGAGGTACAGTATGAGGAAAACAAAAATCATTTGCACCATCGGACCGGCCTGTGACAAGGAGGAGACCCTGCGGGAGCTGGTGGAAGCCGGCATGAACGTGGCGAGACTCAACTTCTCCCACGGGACCCATGAGGAGCAGCAGGCCAGGATCGACCTTATCAAGAAGGTCAGGAAGGACATGGACAAGCCCATCGCCATCATGCTGGATACCAAGGGTCCGGAGTACCGGATCGGGACCTTCGAGAATCATAAGATCGACCTGCAGGAAGGGGATGTGTTCACATTTACCACCGAGCAGGTGGTGGGAGACCAGAATCACGTCTCTGTCAGCTACGCCGGCCTTCCGAATGAGCTCAACGTCGGTGACACGATCCTCCTCAACAACGGCCTCATCGACTTCGAAGTCACCGCCATCGAGGGAAATGAAATCACTTCCATCGTCCGGATCGGCGGCACCCTCTCCGACCGCAAGTCCATGAGCTTCCCGGGCAAGCACATCCGCCAGGCCTACCTGTCCGAGCAGGACAAGGCGGACATGCTCTTCGGCATCAGGAACGGCATCGATTTCATCGCCTGCTCCTTCGTCTCCATCCGCCAGGACCTGGAGGATGTTCAGAACTTCCTGGATGCCAATGGCGGCCAGGGCATCGAGCTCATCGCCAAGATCGAGAACCAGACCGGCTACGACAACATCAGGGATATCTGCGAGGTCTGCAGCGGCGTCATGGTCGCCAGAGGCGACCTGGGCGTGGAGGTACCCTTCCAGAAGCTGCCCGCCATGCAGAAGGAACTGATCACGGCCTGCCGCATGATGGGCAAGCGCGTCATCACGGCCACGGAAATGCTGGAATCCATGATCCACAGCCCGCGCCCGACCAGGGCCGAGGCCTCCGACGTGGCCAACGCCGTCTACGACGGGACCAGCGCTGTCATGCTCTCCGGTGAGACGGCCGCCGGCGAATACCCGGTCCTGGCTGTGAAGACCATGGCCAAGATCGCCGAGGCGACCGAGAACAGCATCGACTACGCGGCGCGTTTCCACGCCAACATGCCCACGATCAAGAACCATGTGGATGCCATCTCCCACGCGACGGTAGGCATGGGGATCGACCTCGAGGCCAAGGGCATCGTCGCCTGCACCATCTCCGGCCTGACGGCCCGGATGGTATCGCGTTTCCGGGGCCCGGTGGACATCATCGGTATGACCACCAGCGAACGGACCTGGCGCCAGCTGGCCCTGTCCTGGGGCGTCATCCCGGTCATGTGCGAGATGCTTCCCTCCACGGACGTCCTCTTCTATGTGGCCAAGAAGACCGCCGTCAAGACGCTTGGTCTCAAGACGGGCGACGTCTACATCGTGACGGGCGGTATCAGCACCGGCCAGTCGGGCAGCACCGACCTCATCAAGGTAGAGACCATCTGACAGGAGGACGCGGTGGTTCCTTACCCGAAAGTGAACTGAATATGAAAGAAGGCAGAGCCGGAGGTCCGAAGGGATCTCCGGCTTCTTCTGTGCGGTGCTCAGACCGGTGCCCTCACGATGGGGAGGCAGGGCAGTTCATGCAAAAAACAGGAATGGATTGTATGCCTGCACGGCAGGATGATATACTGAAGCAAGAGACATTTTCTGAAAGGAGTGCGCCATGAGTACCACCACATATCCTGAGAAATTCACAAAAAATGACTACAAGATCGATGACCCGGAGGTAAGGGACCGCAAGATCGGGGCCCTCATAGCCGCCATGACCGTCGACGAGAAGCTGAGCCTTCTGGGCGGCTCCAAGGAGCCGGCGGACAAGGGCAAGATCGGCAATGCCGGCTACCAGTGGGGCGTGCCGCGGCTGGGCATCCCCGAGGTCGTCATGTACGACGGCCCGGCCGGCATCACGGGCATCGTGGATACCACGGGTATCCCCCAGCCCTCCCTTCTCGGCTGCACCTGGGATGACGAGATGGCCTACACCTTCGGCGCCATTGCGGCCTCGGAGAACGCCGCCTGCTCCGGCAACTTCCTGCTGGCACCCCAGGTGGACGTCATCCGGTCCCCGCATTTCAGCCGCAACAAGGACATGAAATCCGAGGACAGCTACCAGGCTGCCAGGATGGGCGTGGCTGAGACCAAGGGCGCCCAGGACAACAAGGCGGTGGCGACTATCAAGCACTTCGCCGCGGCCAACGTGTTCGGGTCTCATTTCCCACTTTTCCCGAGATCGATCGTGGATGAGCAGACCCTCCACGAGGTCTACCTGCGGCCCTTTGAGCAGTGTATCCACAAGGGGGACGCGGGCAGTGTCATGAACGCCTATAACATCATCAATGAGGCTTACATGTCCGCCAACGCCACTCTGCTCGAGGGTGTTCTGCGCGATCAGTGGGGCTTTAAGGGCAGCGTCATGAGCGATTGGGGCTCTGTCCATGAGTTCACCCTGAACAAGGGCATGGATATCGAGATGCCCTATCCGGCCTTCAACGACAGGGGGCGCATTTTCAAGAACATCCGCCGGGGCAGGTATGACTGGGACCGCATCGACGAGTCCGTCCGCCGTGTCCTCTACGGCATGTCCACCATCGGCCTCCTGGGGCTGGTGGAGCTGGACGAAGAGGGCAAGGTAAAGGAGGACCCCGGGCACGTTCACCCGATCGAGATGACCTGGTACTACGACGAGGCCGTCAGGGCCGGCCTCCTGGAGGAAAACGCAGCCAAAGCAGCCGACATCCTCCGCGAGGGCATCGTCCTCATGAAAAATGACAACAAGGCCCTTCCGCTCGCTGAGGAAGGTCTGGATGACAAGACTGTCCTCGTCGGTCTCGGCGCCAGATATCCCATCTGTGGCGAGGCCCAGGAGCGCAGCTACGGCCGCCTGGACAGGATGCTGTCGGGTCAGGAAGCGCTGAGGGAGCTGACCGAAAAAGAGCTTCCGACCTACGTGGGCATCGACTTCGTCGGGAAGGCCATACCGACGGAGGCCCTTTTCACGGACGAGACCTGCACGGTGAACGGCGTGGTCAGGACCTACGGCATCCTCAGGGAGGACAGGGACAAGGAGTTCGTGAACGGCGGCCCTGGTGGCGCCGGTGCGGCCTTCATGGGCGTGGTGACGCTGGACGAGGACGGAGAACCCGTGGACACTGGTCTGGCCAGCTACAACGACGCCGGTGAGGTCTATCCGGAAGGCTATCCCCTGGGCCAGGTGGCCTGCATCGACAGCAGGATCGACTTTACCTGCGGCAGGGATGAGAACGGTGGAATTGTCAAGAACTATCTGAACGGGATCGGCGGAAATGCAATCACAGACGGCGGCGCCTACACCTGGAAGGGCGTTCTGACTGTGCCCGAGGACGGCGACTACACGCTGCTCCTCGAGTGCATCGGCGGGGAAGGCCGCTTCTTCATCGAGATCGACGGCCAGTGGCAGGTGGCCGGCCGGTCCACCATGCGTGAGTGGACCCAGTGGCCCTGGGACACCATCGTGTGCACGCCGGAAGGCATGGGCATCACCGCCCGGAATTTCAACCTCAGAAAGGGAGAGAAGTATCCGATCCTGGTCTTTGGCCGCCAGGGCGTGAAAAATAAAGACCTCCAGATCCGGGCTGCCTGGATCACGCCGTCTGAGCGGAAGGCCGACTACGACGCCGCCATGGAGGCGGTCGCCGGCGCCGATACCGTGGTCTATTTTGCGGCGGACACCTTCCTTGGTAAGGGCATGGCCCATTCCTTCAGCAAACAGGTCTCCATCGCCCTCGCCAGGGAGCAGGAGGACATGCTGAAGGACGCGATTTCCAGGAGAAAGCCTGGCGGGAAATTCATTGTGGTCCTCCAGACTTCCAACGCCCGTGCCATCGGCGGTTGGGCGGACGAGGTGGACGCCATCGTGAATACCTACATGCCGGGCCAGGAGGGCTCCCGGATCATCGCGGAGATCCTGCTCGGCAGGACCAATCCGTCCGGCAAGCTGTCCCAGACCTGGCCGCGGAGGAGTGAGGACACGCCTCTGACCGATACACCCGATCACACCCTCCGCAGGTGCACAGGTTACCTGGCAGAGGGAAATGATATCATCGAGATGAGCGAGGGCATTTTCACCGGCTATCGCTGGAACGACAGGTACGGGGTTGAGCCCATGTATCCCTTCGGCCACGGCCTGAGCTACACGACCTATGAGTACGGCAATCTTGAAATCGAGGAGACGGGAGAGTCCTTCACCGTTGTCCTGGACGTGACCAACACCGGGGAAGTGGCGGGCGACGAGATCGTCCAGGTCTATCTGGGCAGGGCGGACGTGCCGGAGTATATCCAGATGGCCGAGAAACAGCTGGCCGGGTACGAACGCGTGAAGGGCCTCGCACCGGGCGAGACCAGGCGGGTCCGCATCCCGATCGACGGCGCCATGCTTTCCTACTGGAATCCGGCCGAGGTCCTGAAGGAGCGGGAGGACGGAACACGCGACAAATGGGTCCGGGCACTGGGAACCCGCAGGGTCTACGTCGGCGCCTCCAGCAGGGATATCAGGCTCGAGGGAGAAATCTGCGTGAAGTAAGACAGGAAAGCCTGCATTTCCCGTCATCCGCGCAAAGGCCGAAAGTATATTGGCAGGGCAGAGGATGGTTCTCCGGTCTCCGGAATCCGGGACCGATGAAACATTCTCTGCCTTGCTGCCATGTTGGATTCCTGACCGGGAATTCACGGGTGGTCTGCATTTTTTTTGAATTTGCTTATTGACACCCGGCCCTTCTCATAGTATACTTTCACTTGTGCCGCGGTAAGCGCACAAAA
>CACXEL010000083.1 GCA_902766655.1 uncultured Lachnospiraceae bacterium
CAGGACTATGTCAGCGGACGGGCCCCACCGGCCTCCGCGTAAGAAAGGAGCGCATGATGTTCGGAAGAAGAAAAATGTCCCTTGTCTCTCATTTCCCCTATGACCCGGCCAAACACGAGCCGGTGATCCGCTCCAGCATCTGTACCGGCGAGAAGGTCTTCGGCTTCCGCGACCGGGTCACCAAGGACTTCCACGAGGTCAGCCTGATCCGGGACCACAGCGAGCTCAAGACCTACCTGGATTTCTTCAGGATCGCGGAGGAGGACGTGAAGACGATCTACTGATGCGGGCTTCACAGCGTGGGATGCTTTGCATCCCGAGCCCGTGGGGTGCTGAATAGTTATAAATACTTATTATAAGGGAGGAAAATGACATGCTGGAAGTCGGAACAAAAGCCCCTGATTTTACCTTGCCGGACCAGAACGGCGAGATGCATTCCCTGGCGGACTACCGGGGAAAGAAGGTGATCCTCTATTTCTATCCCAAGGACAATACGGCGGGCTGTACCAAACAGGCCTGCGGTTTCGCGGACCGCTATCCCCAGATCCGGGAGAAGGGCGCGGTGGTCCTGGGCGTGAGCCGGGACAGCGTCAAGTCCCACAAGAATTTCGAGGAGAAGTACGGCCTGCCCTTCACCCTCCTCTCGGACCCGGACCACACCGTGATCGAGGCCTACGACGTCTGGAAGGAGAAGAAGAACTACGGCAAGGTCTCCATGGGCATTGTGAGGACGACCTATCTCATCGACGAGGAGGGCGTGATCGTCAAGGCCATGGGCAAGGTCAAGGCGGCCGACAATCCGCAGGATATGCTGGAGGCGTTGGTCTGAGAATAATCAAGGCGGCCGACATGTCCCGGGCACGCCGGATGTCCTGTTTTTAAGCAGGTGCAAGGCAGATACCATCCACTGGAATTGGAAGAGGCCCCTTCACAAAAATGCCCTCCCACCCTTGACAAGGGAAGCCTTTTAGATTATTCTAAGCCTTAACAAGTACATATAGGCCGATGAGAAAGAGTAGTAGCCAGGACGGAACCTTCAGAGAGCCGCGGGTCGGTGCGACGCGGTGGGAAAGACCCGGTGAATGGACTTTTGAGGCACAGTGACAAGAGTGGACGGTGATGGCCGTCAAACTGAGTGGCACCGCGGTATGGTAAGGATTATTGTATCGTCTCAGATATGGGTAACATATCTGGGACGTTTTGTTTTTCGCGGACATTCGGGGAGTTTTCATTTGCATGGTGCGAAGGCACCGAAGGAGGTTACTATGATGAAGAAAATGATGACATTGGCTCTGGCAGCAGTGATGACAGTGACCCTCATGGCCTGCGGCGGATCTTCCTCCGGCAGCAGTGCGGCAGCGGACAGCGCGCCCGCAGCGGCCGAGACCGCAGAGGCTGAGCCTGCCAAAGAGGAGACGGCGGAAGCTCCGTCCGGTGAGACCAGGGAGTACAAGGTCGGTATCGTGAAGTTCATGGACCATCCGTCCCTCAACCAGATCGAGTCCAATATCATGGCCGAGCTGGATGCCCTGAGCGTGGACGGCGTCGTCTACAACTATGCCGATTACACCTACAACGGCAACGCTGACGGTTCCGTCCTGAACCAGATCGCCGCGCAGCTGATTGACGACAAGGTCGACGTGATCATCCCCATCGCCACACCGGCCGCCCAGATCGTGCAGGCCGCGACCGAGGGCCTCGACATCCCGATCGTCTTCTCGGCCGTTTCCGATCCGGTCTCCGCGAAGCTCGTGGCATCCATGGAGGCTCCCGGCGCCAACATCACCGGCACCTCCGATTATCTGAACACAAATGCGATCATGGATCTCATTTTCGCCGCTGACCCGGATGCCGACTACATCGGCCTCCTCTACTCCAAGAGCGAGGACGCTTCCGCGGCTCCCATCGCGGACGCCAAGGCCTATCTGGACAGCAGGAACATCAAGTACATCGAGAAGACCGGCACCACCACCGATGAGGTCTCCCAGGCTGCGGACGCCCTGATCGCCGAAGGCGTGGACGCCGTTTTCACCCCCACCGACAACACGATCCAGAACGCCGAGCTGGCCTTCTTTGAGAAGCTTGCCGATGCCGGGATCCCCCACTACGCCGGCGCTGACTCCTTCGCCCTGAACGGCGCCTTCTGCGGCTACGGCGTCGACTACTCCGTCCTCGGAACCGCCACCGGCGACATGGTCGCCGCCATTCTGAACGATGGCCAGGACGTCGCCACCTTCGCCGTCCAGACCTTTGACAACGGCATCGCCACCGTCAACACCGAGACCGCAGCCGCCATCGGCTTCGACCTCGACGCCATCAAGGAAGCCTTCGCCCCCTTCTGCACCCAGATCGTGGAAATCCAGACAGCGAAGGACTTCCAGTAAGCTCCAAGCAGTGCGTTGACATGAACAATGCCGGACCGGGTGCTCGCACACGGGCAGGCAGTGTTCATGGCAACATAGGGCGCGAGCCCTGAGCGAGAAGGAGCGAAGCG
>CACXEL010000084.1 GCA_902766655.1 uncultured Lachnospiraceae bacterium
AGCAGGAAGGCCTGGGCGAGGCCGTCCGGACTCGGCTGAACCTTGTAGGACAGACGGATGCCGAACTGGCTGCCGTCACCCAGAAGGTGCTCGAAGCGGGGCGTGTCCTCGGGGGTCGAGATGATCAGAATATCGCGGATTCCTGCCAGCATGAGGGTGGACAGGGGATAATAGATCATCGGCTTGTCATAGACCGGCAGGAGCTGCTTGGACGTGACCATGGTGAGGGGATAAAGCCGTGTGCCGGCGCCGCCGGCGAGTACTATACCTTTCATAAAATATCTCCTTTCGAAGAAATGCAACCAGTCTGCGTGCGGAGGTCAGAGGAGACCCGCCGCGTTGCTGCCTATTGATTGTCCGCCTTTTCCACCTCCGGCATTACGCGGCGGTCCCGGCGTACGGGGATGTCCCGGTCGGACAGGACCACGGTACCGGCCAGGTCGGAAGCCCGGCGCGTCGGGTGGAAGGTGGGAACCATCTCGGCGACCATATCGACGATCCTGTCGGAATTGTTGTACGCCGCCTTGGCCAGCTCCTCCAGCTGGCCCAGAAAGACTGCCTCGTCGACCGGAATCGGCTTGGCAATGTGGATCAGGTCGTTGGGCGTCTTCTCGAGCCCCTCCTCCTCCATCAGCTTCTCCTCGTAGAGCTTTTCGCCGGGGCGGAGACCGGTATACTCGATCTTGATGTCCACGTCCGGCTTATAGCCGGAAAGCTTGATGAGGTTCCGGGCAAGATCGGCTATCCTGACCGGCTCGCCCATGTCCAGGATATAGATCCGGCTCTGCCTGGTATCGTCTCCGTAGGCGCCTGCCTGGAGGACCAGGCTGACGGCCTCGGGAATCGTCATAAAGTAACGGATGATATCCGGGTGGGTGACCGTGACGGGGCCTCCCTTTGCAATCTGCTTCTTAAAAAGCGGTATGACAGAGCCGTTGGAGCCCAGAACGTTGCCGAAACGGACGGCCACGAAGGTGGTGTGGCTCTCGTGCGCCCTGAGCCGCTCGCGTTCTTCCGAGTCGGGCATGCCGTCTCTGTGGGCGTGGACGAACGGTAGAATATACTCTCTTCCGTCCCGTCCGATCCTGTCCATGGTCTGGATGATCATCTCGCAGAGCCGCTTGCTGGCACCCATGATATTGGTCGGATTGACGGCCTTGTCCGTGGAAATGAGGACAAAGGTCTCCACTCCGTACTTCATGGCGGCATAAGCCGTCTTGTAAGTGCCGATCGAATTGTTCTTGATGGCCTCGCAGGGGCTGGTCTCCATGAGGGGCACGTGCTTGTGGGCGGCCGCATGGTAGACGATGCTGGGCCTGTAGGTCCTGAAGACCATCTCCAGACGGCGGCTGTCCCGGACGGAGCCGATCAGGGTGACCAGGTCGAGATCGGGCATTTCCATGCGGAGCTCCTGCTCGATGGCGTAGGCGTTGTTCTCGTATACGTCGAAGATGATCAGTCTGGCCGGATGGCGCTTGGCGATCTGCCGGCAGAGCTCAGAGCCGATGGAACCGCCGCCGCCCGTGACCAGGACCACCCTGCCCTCCAGATGGCGGGTGATGCCGGAGAGGTCGGTGACGATCTGGTCACGCCCCAGCAGATCTTCGATGTTGACGTCCCTGAGCCGGCTGACCGTGACCTCGTCGTTCACGATCTGATAGATTCCCGGAACGATCTTCAGCTCGCAGCCGGATTCCTTACAGATGTTGACGATATCCCGCTTTTGCTGAGCCGTGGCAGTGGGGATGGCAACATAGATCTTGTCGCAATGGTATTTCTCTACGTTGGCCAGGATATCATCCCGCCCGCCTACGACGGGCACCCCCTCGATGAAGCGGTCCCACTTGTTGGGGTTGTCATCGATAATGCAGACCGCCCTCCCCCTGGTCTCCTCGGACTTGGCGATGTCCTTGATGAGCAGGGTGCCGGCGGAGCCTGCACCGATGACCATGATCCTGGGACCTACTGTCTCGACGACGATCTTGGTCCGGCTCTTCACAAGAGCCAGGAACAGCCTGTAGGAGAAGCGGATCCCGCCGGTCAGGATGAACTGCACGAAGGCGCCGACGATGTAGTAGGAGATCGGCATCCTGGCAACAGTGAGCGTGATGATGACAGCGTGCAGGAGGGAGGTGATCATATTGGCGATCACGATCCTGGTGAGCTCGGGTACACTGACAAAACGCCAGATGAACTTATAGAGTCTCAGAATATTGAAGACGACCAGCGTAAAGAGTATATAGCCCGGTATGAACTTCAGGTATGCGTTCAGATAGTTCGACGGAATCATGGAATACATGAAGTCGAACCTGAGCAGGAGCGCAAGGAAATAGGCACCCGCCACCGCCACGATATCGTAGCAACACAGGTACAGGGCAATAAGCTGCCAGTGCGCCAGCCTCTTATGATTTTTATTATTGTTCATTTTTTCCCCTCAAAAAAATGTAAACAAACCGGCCATTACATCTAACATGCAGCCATTGAAGTCCGTCTCCGCAGGCAAACAGGCTGTCTTCTCTCAACCTTTGAATCGTATCACACTTTA
>CACXEL010000085.1 GCA_902766655.1 uncultured Lachnospiraceae bacterium
CAGACAGCCTGGTTGTCCTCACGGAACTCGGTCCGGGTATAATAGTGGAAATAGTAGAGCGTCTTCTTGTACTTGACCACGTAGGACTCACCGGTCATGGGCACGTCCTGGGCTGTGTAGGTGTAGCGGAACCCCTCCGTCTTCACCCCGCCGATCGTCCCCTTCAGGTCCTTCTCCTCCCTGAAACGGAGGTGGGCCATGGAGGCGGCGATGAGGGTCTTCATTTTCATGGAGACGTCGTGGGTGCCGATGAGGAGGGCAGTGATGCCGTTCAGAGTCTGCCAGCCGAAGGAGAGCATGATGTGGCGGTCCGGGTCCGAGAGAGTCTCCCCCGGTCCGTTTGCGATATACTGGAGCTTGCCGCGCTCTTCGGCATTCAATACTTGAAAGCCTTCCGGAAAAGTCAGGTCAAGAACATTGTTAAGGGTCATTTTGGATACCTCCCGAAAAATGAAGATAATGAGGAGCCGCCCACGATAATAAAGGTCTGCCCGCCGCATCACCCGGCAGAGGCCGCAAAGGATCCATGGCGGAGCAGGAATCAATTTTGCATGCTTTTTATTATATAACAGCTTTGGGCGGAGGAACAGTTTTTTATCCCGGACCGGCGGGAAAACCGGAGGTGAGCAAAAAAAGACTTGCCCGGTCCTGAGTCCCTAGTATAATGTAATAGTATGGCAAAGGAGGACAAAAGAGAATGCTTGAAACAGTTCTTTCCTATTTGAATTCAGGCCGCGGAGAACAGATGACAGAGGAAATGAATCTTGCCTCCCTGGCCCAGACGGAGAAGGCCACGCAGCAGACCGCTCTGCTCAACAACGCTTACCACACCCATGAGGAAATCGTGCGCATCATGTCGGAGATAACCGGGCAGGAACTCGATGACAGTTTCCGGGTCTTTCCGCCCTTTTATACGGATTTCGGAAGAAACATCCACCTGGGTAAGAACGTCTTCATCAATTCCGGCTGTCATTTTCAGGACCAGGGCGGCGTCTTTATCGGTAACGACGTCCTGATCGGCCATAATGTGGTCCTGGCTACCGTGGACCATGACATGGACCCTTACGACCGCCACAACCATTACGCGCCGATCCATATCGGTGACCGGGTATGGATCGGGTCGAGCGCCGTCATCACCAAGGGCGTGACGATCGGGGAGAACGCGGTGGTCGCCGCCGGCGCTGTCGTGACCAGGGACGTTCCCGCCAACACGGTCGTGGGCGGTGTGCCGGCCAGGGTCATCAAGGTGGTAAATGTTGAAAGACCGGAATGACCTGCTGTTCACGGCCGGGCACCCGGCGTTCACGATCTCTTCGAGAATCGGAATGGCAGCCGGTATGCCTCACTTTTACTTGAATACTGTTTCCCATTCGGTCCTCACATAGGCATGTGGCGTTCAACAGTAACACAGTATTATTGCTATTTCTATACTAAGGAGGAATACGATATGAAGGTTCTTTTGTTCAACGGCAGCCGCCGCAAGTCCGGCTGCACCAATACGGCTCTTGAGGAGATCGCCGCCACCCTCAACAAGGAAGGGATCGAGACGGAGATTTTCTTCATCGGTATAGACGCCGTCAACGGAAATATCAACACCCTCGTGAAGGAGGCCGGTGAGAAATGCGCCGGGGCGGATGGCTACATTTTCGGCTCTCCGGTCTATTACGCATCCCCGTCCGGCGAGATCCTGGCCTTTATGGACAGGCTCTTCTGGAGCCACGGAAGCGTCATGAAGCATAAACCCGGCGCGGCCATCGTCTCTGCACGCCGCGGCGGCACGACCGCTTCCTTCGATGTCCTGAACAAGTATTTTACCATCAACGAGATGCCCATCGTATCCTCCCGCTACTGGAACATGGTCCACGGCAACAGCCCGGATGAAGTCCGCCAGGATGAGGAGGGCATGCAGGTCATGCGGATCCTGGGAAAAAATATGGCCTGGATGCTCAAATGTATCGAGGCCGGCAAGGCGGCCGGGATCGAGGCGCCGGTCCTGGATGAGGAGCGCAGGATGACCAACTTCATCCGCTGACAGAGGACGGCGCTGCGAAAAGTCTTCGCTGATCAGCAGATTTCCACCACGGAAATCGGATTCGGAAGGATAGACCGATAAACGGATTAATAATGAAGACCGGGCGGCAGAGGTGGATCTGCCGCCCGGTCTTCATTTTCAGAAAACTGCAAACCGTCAATTATCCTTGACCGTAATTGAGCTCATATACTTCGTCATCGAGGATGTAGCGGACAAGTTTGTTGTCCTCGTCGATCGAGTCGAGGACGGAGCCCTCCGGGAAGCTGAGGCTGTCATCCGTAGCTTCCAGTCTGACGGTTGAGAAGTTCACCCAATATCTGGGGAGGAGGGGGGAAGTCAGGTCGTCGACGGGACAGCCGGAATCCGCCCGTCGATCACCCGTCATCAGGAAGTAATAGAGAGCGAGATCTTCGCTGCCGAGCGTGGACTTGAGGGACCAGGTAGGGTCTGAGAAATAACCTTTTCCGTCAATCACGATATAGGTCCAGTCGTGGGCCATCTCGGGTACACTGCAGCCGGACTCCACGGCCTGTACACCGGCTTCGAGGAGGAAGTAGGCGTAGACGTTGCCCAGGTCAACGCACTGGCCGCTGCCCGTCATGATCGTGTAATAGTTGGCTCCGTCAGGCAATTCCTCGAGAAAGTCATACTGATAGTCGTAGGTGGACTCCATATAGTCATAGAGCTTGAGTGCCTTCTCGAATTCATCGTCATCCGCCTCAAGCCATGTGTTCAGTACGTCCTCGACCAATGACTCGAAGCCGGCCTGCCGCTCTGTAAATTCGTCTATAGGAATCTCGTAATAGATCCGCCCGACGCCGTTCTCAAAGGGAGTGTTGCCGTCCTCATCCTTTTCCCTGATTTTCATGCAGGCGGTCGGGAACAGTGTGTTGAGGGTCACCGGGTCAAGGGCCCACTTGCAGGCCTCAGCGCGCGAGCAGGCGAAGGTCGTCTCTCCGGTGCGAAGGGCGTCGCAGAGATTGTAAAATGAATCCCAGTAATCCTGCGGGATGTCGTCGGCAAAGATCGGGACGTAGAGGTGAGGGTTGAAGGTGTAGCCTGCCTGGGCAGGCTCGGCAGGTGTTTCCACCGGTCC
>CACXEL010000086.1 GCA_902766655.1 uncultured Lachnospiraceae bacterium
AGTCGCTCGCGGGGGCCGAGCGTGTCATCGTCATACTGGATGCGCCTATCGAAATCAAGGATCAGCCCGGCGCGGAGGATCTTACGGAACCCCGGGGAGAGATAGCCTTTGACCATGTGAGTTTCGCCTATCAGGAGGATATTCCGGTACTGAAGGATATTTCTTTCCACTGTGCTCCCGGTAAAATGCTGGCGCTGGTCGGTCCGACCGGAGTTGGAAAGACCACCATGACGCAGCTTATTTCGCGCTTCTATGAACCTCAGAGCGGAAGGATTCTCGTGGACGGCAGGGATATCAGGGATCTTACCATCCAGAGTCTGAGACGGGTGATCTCACCGGTTCTGCAGGATACCTTTCTCTTCAACGGTTCAATCGCCGAAAACATCGGCTATGCAGCCTCGCACGCTTCGATGGAGGAAATCATGGACGCTGCCAGGGCTGCCAACATCCATGACGATATCCTGGCCATGCCGGACGGGTATGAGACCCAGGTCGGGGAACGTGGTCTCAGGCTTTCGGGCGGTCAGAAGCAGCGGGTGGCCATTGCCCGGGCCATTCTCAGGAATTCTCCGATCATTATCCTGGATGAAGCTACCGCGTCCGTCGATGTGGAGACTGAGCGGCAGATCCAGAAATCCATCGCGGGGATCGCCGGCAGCCGGACCATCATTGCCATCGCCCACCGGCTTTCCACCATCCGGAATGCAGACCAGATCCTGGTCATTGAGAACGGCATCGTCACAGAGAGCGGTTCCCATGAAGAGCTGTTGGCGAAGAATGGTAGCTACGCCCGGATGTACCGCATCCAGTCGACGCCCATCGATGGCGTGGTCTGAGTCACTGAGAAAACGTATTGCGCGAGACGGATTCGAAGAGGATGTGGAAAAGGTCTTCCAAAATCCGCAAGACCAGCAAAATCGGGTGGAGGACCCGGACCCGGATTCCATCCGGTTCAGACCACAATAATGATCAAGCGGAGAGGAGGTACTCTATGAACATTGAAATAAAGGCGCCAGGCACAGGAATACTCAGGAAAACCCTGCTTCTTCTGGTACTGTCTGCTCTGTTGATCCTGTGCGGCGGCTGTTCCGGCAAGGTGGTTGAGCCTGAACTGGATAACTATCCCTACGAGCCGGATACGCCCGCCCCGGCCCCGCACGACGGCACATTTGTCTCCGGGCATGGAACCATGATCTTTGACGGCGACGGTGAGACGGTCCTGATCGACTTTGATGAGGAGCTCTCAGCGCGTCTCGGCCTTCCAGTGGGAGAGCAGACGGCGGTCTATATGTTCTACACCGGCTATCTGCCTCCCCATGGCTACATTCCCATCCGATATGACGTGGCCATGATGTTCAATCTGACCATCGGAGAGGGGGAGGAGGCGGTCTCGTCCATGATCCAGATCGGCGAATACCGGGACGGACAATTCTACATGGGTACGAACTGCACCACACCTGACAGAATTACCTTCTATGCAGAGGATGGCGATGGAAACTGGGAGCCGGTGGATTTTGTTAAAGAATAATTGAACTGTATGGATATCCTTGTCTTGAGACGAAGTCCGACGCAGATGGGCTGCAACTTTTGGCGTAAAAAAAGGATGACTTTGTTGTACACTGAGTTTGTAACATCAATGGTACAAAACAGGAGGGAGAAAAGGATATGAGACGGAATGGATTCATGCGCACACTCAGCCGGGGTATTGTGTCGATTGCTGTAATCGCGGCAGTGCTTCTGAATGTGGCTGCCTGCGGGAGTGCGGAAAATGAGACCAACACCACTGAGGCTATTGGCCAGGACACTGATGTCACCGCAGTTGCGGAATCAGTCACAGAAGAATCCGCGGCAGCAGAACCCTCTGCCGATGACGTTGCGTCTGAGGAGATCGGCGATACTGAGGGCACGAACACGGAAGACTCCGCAGTTGCAGAATCCTCTGCCGATGACGTCGCGACTGAAGAGGTCGGTGATACTGAGGACACGGAAACAGAAGACGGCATGACTGAGGAAGAGAGCGCCTGTGACGCAGCGGCACAGAAGGCACTGGCGGCCATAGAAAATGCGCTGCAGGAGGAGAGAGGGAAGGTCTGGGTCTACCATGATTTCGGTGACACAGAGAACCATTTCACCCAGAAGGCGCTCATGGCCGGCAAGGATGCTTCGCTTGTCCATGATATGGATGAAAACTGGACTGAGGACCCCTGTGATGGACGGAGCTGTATCCGATGCATGCAGGAGCTTCGTGGAAAGGACTGGGGTGGCTGGCTCTTCCTGAACGGATGTCTTCCTGAGGGCAGCGATACTCCTGAGCTCAATGAGGGCAAGATGCCGGGCCAGGGGCTGGACCTGAGCGGAGCGGAAAGTCTCACCTTCTGGGCCCGCGGCGAGGAGGGCGGCGAGAAGGTGGAATTCTTGACCTGTGGCTTCGGTTATATCGATGCTGTCACGGTCGATGTGCCGTATCCCGACAGCTGCCCGAAGCAGTCACTGGGCACTGTGGTGCTGTCTGACCAGTGGGAGCGCTACACCATTGACCTGAGCGGCCTGGACTTGAGCAATATAGCCCTTGGTTTCGGCTATGCAATCGCAGGGGAGCTGTATGACAAGGACACGTGCGTTTTCTACCTTGACGAGATCTGCTTTGAGGGAGACTTCTCCGGCTCTGATCGTCATATCATGCTGCGCTCCTACGACACGGAGAATCGCTATATTCAGAACGCGGCTTTCTCCTATGACAACGCTCTGGCGGCCATGGCCTTGATTTCTGCGGGAGAGCAGGAGGAGGCTGAGCAGCTGATCAGGTCCTTCCTCTATGCCATTGAGAATGACCGCTATCAGCCCGGCCGGGTGCGGAACGCCTACGCGGCCGGTGACATAACAGCTTTTCCGGGGTGGGGCGGGGCAGCCCGTCTGCCCGGTTGGTATGACGCGGAAGACGGGCGTTGGTATGAGGACCGCTACCAGACCGGCTCCAATGTAGGCAACACCTCCTATGTGGCCTTGGCTCTCCTGCAATATGACGCGGAATACGACAGCCCGCGCTGCGTGGAAGCTGCGGAAACGCTGATGGAATGGGTGCTTGAGGCTTGCGGAGGTGAAGGGCCCGGCTTTACCGCCGGTTATGACGGCTGGCCGGAGGGCGGTAAAGACACTACTTATATATTTACCTACAAGTCCATTGAACACAACATAGACGCCTACGCCGTATTCCGGCAGCTCTACCGGCGTACGGGAGAGGAACGCTGGAAGGCCGCCGCCGAGAGTGCCCTGGCCTTCATCGCATCGATGTATGATGGTGACCGCGGTGTCTTTTATACCGGTACGCTCGACGATGGCGTTACGCCCAGTACGGACAACATTGTCCTGGACGCACAGGTCTGGGCCTGCCTGTCCCTGGGCGACGAATTTGTTCCTTACGAGGCCTCCCTCGCCGTTGTGGAGCAGATGCGCAGTCCGGAGGGAGCCTACCCCTTCTGCCTTGCCAACGCCAATGGAGGCTGGTGGGCGGAGGGCACAGCCTACACCGCTCTGATGTATGAACTACGTGGTGAAACGGAGACTGCAAAGGCCGCGCTGGAGGCGCTCTGCTCGATTCAGCTGGAAAACGGGTATCTTCCGGCGGCAACCGTGGACAACCTCTCCACCGGATTCGGCCTCTTTGACGGTTCACCCTGGGAGTACGGCAGCGATGCGCACCTGGCACCTACTTCATGGTTCATCATGGCATTGAACGGATTTAACCCTTACTTCTTTGGTGAAGGAGAATAAAAGCCAATATTATATCCGGGACAAGATTACCAGAGGATCTCCGGGTCTCCCGAGAGATCCTCAAAAGTATATTTGCTGCTCTGACGGAAGAAACTGCTTTTGACTCTTCACTGGGCGGGGAATCTGGAAACGTTTCCGGTGCCGAAAAGAGAAATAGATCGTGCGATTGCCGGAATACCAGCAATGGCACGGTCCGTTTTTGGGTGTGAAGCTGTAAATCAATGGAATTTTTTTAATAAAGAAACCTGTTGTCAAAATTCAGGTTATCTTATATCATTGAATTGAGATTTGAAAGGGGTTTCTGTAAACCGGTGGAATATGGAAACGCAAAGAGGTTTTGAAAGGCCGCAGGGCAGGGATGCTTTATGAAACAGGTAAGTATCTATAAAATCGCAGGAGAGGCAGGCGTATCGCCGGCAACCGTATCCCGGGTTATTTCGGGAGCGGCCAACGTCAGGGAGGATAAGCGGAAGCGGGTCGAAGAGGTGATCCGAAAATATGATTACCGGCCGAATGTGCTGGCCCAGGGGCTGTCCAGGACCAATACAGGTGTGATCGGCTTTATTGCGGCCGATCTGGAAAATCCATATTACGGCAGGATCGTGCATGAATTTGAGAAGGAGATCGACAGAAGAGGCTTTACACCGGTCATCTGCGGCAGCATTTGTTCCTACGAGAGAGAAGTGCGGTACCTGGAGAAGCTTTTTGACATGCGGGCGGACGCCATTGTGCTCGCAGGCGGAAAATCTGATGAGTTGGTGACCGATCCGGAATATGCGGATCTCATCAACAGGATCTCTGATTCGATTCCGATCATCACGACCGGGAAGGTGGATGGTGCCCGGTGTTACCAGGTGTGCATTGACGAGATGGCGGGAGTGGACCTTGCGATGGATCACCTTCTTTCTCTCGGGCATACCAATATTGCGCTGCTGAACGGATATGCCGGGGTCAAATCAACGTATGAGAAGCGTGTCCGCTATCGGAGCATCCTGAAAAAACAGGGATTGCCTTACCGTGAGGAATATATCATCGACGGAGGCTATAACATCGAGGGCGGGCATCAGACTATGCGTGAGCTTTTGAAACGCGTTTCAGAAGGCCTGGAACCACCCACAGCCATCATTGCCATCAATGATTTCTCGGCAGTAGGAGTCCTGCAGAGCCTTCAGGAGAACGGCAGCAGGGTTCCCGAGGATTGCTCCGTTATGAGTTTTGACAATACGTTTATATCCGTCTCAGTCAGGCCGAGGCTGACCAGTATCGGCTATAATTATGAATTGTTCGGACAATCGCTGGCTGAGACAGCCATAGACCTTGCGGAGGGAAAGGAGGCAGTGGCCTGCCGGAAGATTCCTTCCGCCCTGCATGCCCGAGAGTCCACTGCGGGTATCTGATTGTTTCTTTGAATCTGAAAAATGAAAGCCGCTGAACCGGGAGAGAAGACCGGTTCAGCGGCTTTTTGTGTCCTCAACGGAGTCAGGGGGCCGGCGCAATGACACCTCGCAGACGAGGATAGGGCTTCCTCTTTCTCATACGACCGGAGTGGAGAAAGTGATCTGTACAGCAGGATCGGGCAGGGAGGCAAAAGACACAGGCTCGCCTTCCTGTCCGTATGCTGATTGTTCGGGAGAATGCAGAGTCCTTTTTTATTCGCTTGATGGACCAGAGCTGCAAAGAAATATTTGTCAGGACAAGAATGAAAGCGGTTGCAGAATTTAACAAAAAAACAGGCGGGTTTTGTTGTATTATCCCGAAAATGACGGCATATAATAGAATTCGGTTGACAGAAGTACGCAAAATGCATTAATCTAAACATGAAACCGGTTTCAAATAAAAACGTTATAAAGGAGTCGCTATGGTTGATCAAAAGAAGACTGCAGGCAACCTGCAAAGGACGAAGAGCAGGCATTCCTTCTGGCAGACCTTTTGGAAGTACCGTGTACTTACCTTGATGTGCCTGCCGGCCATCCTGTTCTTTTTCCTGTTCAGCTATATGCCCATGCCGGGCATATATGTAGCATTTGTCAAATACAACTATCGTGATGGTATCTTTGGCAGCAGATTTGTCGGCCTCCAGAATTTCCAGTTCCTGTGGGAATCCGGTAAGCTGCTTACTCTTACCAGAAATACGATCCTGTATAACCTTGCCTTCATCCTTTTGGGCAACTTCCTCGCCGTCTTCACCGCGATTCTTCTGAACGAGCTGCAGTCCCGCTGGTTCAAGAAGGTGTCGCAGACGATGATGTTCCTGCCTTACTTTATTTCCCAGGTCCTCGTGGGTGTGCTGGTGTACAACCTCCTGAACTATGACACCGGTTTTGTGAACCAGATCCTTGGTGCAATGGGAAAGGATCTCTGGCAGCCGTATGCGGACAGCAAGGTCTGGCCGGTCATCCTGGTCCTCATTTATCTGTGGCAGCAGACCGGCTATAATTCGGTCGTTTACTTTGCCTCCATCTGCGGGACGGACCCGGCGATCATCGAGGCATCCAAAGTGGACGGAGCGAATGCTTTCCAGCGCATACGCTACATCCTGCTTCCCAGCCTGAAGCCGACTATCATCATTCTGCTTCTCTTCGCGCTGGGTGGTATTGTAAAGGGTAATTTCGGTCTCTTCTACAATGTGATCGGAACCAATTCACTTCTGTACGATACGACGGACATTATTGAAACCTTCGTTTACAGGGCTACCATGACAGACTTCAATTTCTCGTCAGCCTCCGCGGTAGGTCTGTACCAGAGTGTCGTGGGTTTTGTGATCGTCATGACTGTCAACTACGTGATCAAGAAGATCGATCCCGAGTATTCGCTGTTCTGAGTTTAGGAGGATATTGAGATGAAAAAGCACGAAGAAGAAAGCTCCGCTGCGAAAGTCAAGCTCGGCAGGACGGATATTTTCATCAGGACAGTCGGATATGTGATCATCAGTCTGTATGCGATCGCCTGCGTGTTTCCGTTCCTGCTCATCATAGGGACCAGTTTTTCCTCGGAGGCTTCGATCCGTGAGATCGGTGTCCAGCTGATCCCCAGGGAATTCACTTTGAAGGCATATCAGATGGTGGTGGCGAGCGGCGGAATCTGGAAGTCCTACGGGCTGACGATCCTGATTACCTTGACAGGGACCCTGGTAGGTCTTGGCTGCATTTCCATGGCCGGTTACGCGCTGCAGAGGAAGGACTACCCGTACAGGAACGCCATTTCGTTCTTTATCTATTTTACCAGTCTGTTCTCGGCCGGTCTTGCGCCTTATTACCTGACCATGACACAGACCTATCACCTCAAGGACAGTTACTTTGCCGTATGGCTGCCGCTGCTCATGAGTCCGTGGCTGGTCATTCTGATGAAGAACTTTGTCAAGCAGATTCCCCATGAGATCACCGAGTCCGGTAAGATCGACGGGGCGGGAGATATGACGATTTTCGTGTACCTGGTGCTTCCGATGCTGAAGCCCGCACTGGCGACGGTCGGCCTCTTCCTGGCCCTGGGCTACTGGAACGAATGGTATCAGTCCTCTCTGTTCCTCTCCACCAAAGTCGACGTGAAGCCTCTGCAGTATACGCTGTATGAGGTCGTCAACAAGATGGATGCCCTGAAGAACTCCGTTGCTGGCCAGTACGTAAGCCTGGCAGATGTGCCTACTGAAGGAATCAAAATGGCCAACGCTGTCCTGGCAACCGGACCGATCATCTTCCTGTATCCCTTCGTTCAGAAGTACTTCATCGGCGGCATTACTGTCGGTGCGGTAAAGGGATAAGACGGATACGAACCCGGGTCCCCAAAAACTGTTTACTATTATGCGACTGCGATGTACAGTTGCGATTTAAAAAGGAGGAAAAGTACAATCATGAATTTTAAGAAAATGACAGCCTTGTGTCTGATTCTGGTGATGGTCCTGTCTCTGGCAGCGTGCGGTTCTTCCGGATCATCCGGAAAGCCCTCCACGGAAGCTGGCGGCTCTCAGGAGGCAGGCGAAGCCGGTCCCGACCTCTCCGAGCATGTCGTCGTGACTTACATGGTGACCGGTGACAAGCCGGATGGTGCCAAAGCCGACCGTCTTCAGGAGATGATGGACAAGCTCAACGCGATCCTGACGGAAAAGTGCAATGCGGAGCTGGAAATCTATTATATCAGCTGGACGGACTATCTCTCCAACTACAACCTGACGCTGGCCCAGATGGACGGCACGGTCGACCTGGTCGGCACGGCTTCCGACTGGCTCGACGCCTGGCCCAACGCCAAGAACGGCGCCTTCCTGGAGCTCTCTGAGGACATGCTCAAAACATATGCCCCGATGACCTGGGAATCTGTCAGCCCGGAGCACTGGGATATGTGCAAGTACAACGGTGAAATCTATCTGATGCCTGAAGACAACTATGCCCAGTGGACCAACCACGGCTTTATCTACAGAAAAGACTGGGCAAAGGAAGCCGGCCTGGCGGATGGCGAGGTGAAGAGCTGGGAAGACATGACGGAGTATTTCCGCTATGTCAAGACCGCTTATCCGGATATCATCCCCTGGGATTCCGACGGAACACAGTACGGGACCCTGGCCGGCGGATGGATCTCCTCTCATACCGACTTTGTCGCGATCGACGGTATCAGCACCGGCGGACTCTGGGGCGGCACCAAGGAAGATCTCTACAAGGTCGTCACACCGGCTTATGATCATCCGGAGCTTCTGGTCGAATTCGCGAAGATGATGAAGGAATGGGATACCATCGGCGTCTGGAAGACGGACGTTCTGAACAACACCAGCTCCTCCAACCGTGACGATTACAGGATCGGCCGCGTTGCCGCCGAGCAGCATCACACCCAGACATGGACGGACCTTTGTTCTCACACGCCCAACAATGTGATCTACCAGGATGACCCCGACGCGGATTCCGGTTTCTTCTACTTCGGCGAGGAGACAGGAAACGTCGTGGCCCTGGCCATCACCCATGGCGCCATGGCAGTATCGGCCGCATCCGCCCATCCCGAGAGAGCGCTGATGGTCTACGATCTGATCCGCAACGATCCGGACTGCTATCACCTCTTCAACTATGGTATCCAGGGAATCTCCTGGGA
>CACXEL010000087.1 GCA_902766655.1 uncultured Lachnospiraceae bacterium
AAAAATAGTAGTCACTGTCGATCACGCCTACGGTATTGTTGAGCTGGAGACGGTACTTAAAGCCCAACCCGCTCCTCGGAAAGAGGAGAAGGACCCAGCCCTCTGCCATCTTCACGCGGATCCCCGTTGGAATGCGGACCGTTTCTCCCGGCTTCAGGGTAAAGGGCGCGGGCGCGTAAAAATCGTAGCCCGCCGAGCCGGACGTAGCCCGGCAGGGAAGCTTCAGCGCCGCATAGGCCGATGCCGCATCCGCTCCGGGGCCGAAGCAGTCCTTCATAGCCTCCTCAAAGAGGGAAAAGCTCACCTTCTCAAATTCACCTGCCCGCTGCATGGCAGTCTCCTTTCCTAATAAAAGCTGCCGCGCGAGGCGGCCATGGAAGCATGGCATGGCCTGGCGCGGCAGTCTGTTTTGTCTTCAAAGACAGGTCTCTTTAGTTCTCCGGACCGGCGGAAGCGACCACGCGGCCGAGATCACGGGCATCCTTGGGGCAGTCCTTGATGGAGAAGGAGATCCTGCCCATCTTGTCCTTGCCCAGGCAGATGACGCGGACGATGTCGCCCAGCTGGAGGACGTCTTCGACCTTGCCGACTCTGGAGGAAGCGATCTTGGAAATGTGGACAAGCCCCTCCTTGCCCGGTGCGAACTCGAGGAAGGCGCCAAACTCCTTGATGGAGACGACCTTGCCGGTCAGGATCTGGCCCTTCTCGAACTCGGTGACGATGATGCGGATCATCTCCTGAGCCTTGGCCATCTTCTCGGGATCGGTGCCGCAGATGGAGACGGAGCCGTCGTCCTCGATGTCGATCTGGACGTCGCACTCGGCGATGATGGCGTTGATGTTCTTGCCCTTGGAGCCGACAACGTCGCCGATCTTGTCCGGATCGATGGAGATCTGGATGATCTTGGGCGCCCACTTGGAGACTTCCTTGCGGGGAGCGGCGATGCAGGGCTCCATGATCTCGGTCAGGATGTACTCTCTGGCTTCCTTGGTGCGGGCGATGGCTTCCTCGACGATCTGACGGGTCAGGCCGTGGATCTTGATGTCCATCTGGATGGCGGTGATGCCCTTGTGGGTACCGGCCACCTTGAAGTCCATATCGCCAAAGAAATCCTCAAGTCCCTGAATGTCGGTCAGAACGATGTAATCATCGTCCGTGGCGCCTGTCACGAGGCCGCAGGAGATACCGGCGACAGCAGCCTTGATCGGGACACCGGCTGCCATGAGCGCCATGGAGGAAGCGCAGACGGAAGCCTGGGAGGTGGAGCCGTTGGACTCGAAGGTCTCGGAGACGGCACGGATGGCGTAGGGGAACTCCTCCTTGGAGGGAAGCATGGGCTCGAGCGCGCGCTCAGCGAGGGCGCCGTGGCCGATCTCACGCCTTCCCGGTCCTCTGGAGGGCTTGGTCTCGCCGACAGAGTAGGACGGGAAATTATACTGGTGGAGATATCTCTTCTCCGTGATGGCGGTGTCAAGGCCTTCCATTCTCTGGGCGTCAGAGAGGGGAGCCAGGGTGACGACGTCGCAGATCTGGGTCTGACCGCGGGTGAACATGGCGGAGCCATGGGCCCTCGGGATCAGGTCGATCTCGGCGGCCAGCGGGCGGATCTGGCGGATATCACGGCCGTCCGGGCGCTTGTGGTCCTTGAGGATCATCTTGCGGACAGTCTTCTTCTCGTACTGATAGAGGGCGTCGCCGATGAGCTTCATCCACTCCTCGTTGTCGCCGTACTTCTCGGCAAAGCGCTCGCGGACAGCGGCCACATTGTTCTCTCTGGTCTGCTTGTCGTCCGTGAAAACGACAGTCTCCATCTCCTCGGGCGGGCAGACGGCATAGAGGGCCTCGTTGAGCTCAGCCGGAATCTCATAGTGCTGATATGTGTGCTTGGGCTTGCCGCACTCGGCGATGATGGTGTCGAAGAACCTGATGATCTCCTTGTTGACCTTGTCGCACTCGTAGATGGCCTCAATCACCTTCTCCTCCGGCAGCTCGTTGGCGCCGGCTTCGATCATGATGACCTTCTCACGGGTGGAGGCGACGGTGAGCTGAAGGTCGGACTTGTGCTTGAGCTCATAGCCCGGGTTCACGACGAACTCGCCGTCCACCAGGCCCAGCTGAGTCATGGCGCAGGGG
>CACXEL010000088.1 GCA_902766655.1 uncultured Lachnospiraceae bacterium
ATTCTCAATCTTCTCCTGGATGACCCGCCTGAGGGGCCTTGCGCCATATTTCTCCGAGTACCCTTTCTCCGCAATATATTTTCTCGCGGAGGCCGTGATCTTGAGGTCGATGTCCAGCTCCTTTTTGGCGCGGTCCTGCAGTTCTTTGGCCATCAGTCCGGCAACCTTGCCGACCTCCTGCTTCCCCAGGGTGTGGAAAACGATGATCTCGTCGATCCTGTTGATGAACTCCGGCCGGAAGATCCGGCGGACCTCGGCCATGACGCCATCCTTCATGCGCTCGTAATCCTTCTTCTCATCTCCTCTGGCGCCGAACCCAAGGCGCTTGGGATCCACGATGGACTGGGCGCCCGCGTTGGACGTCATGATAATGCAGGCATTCTTGAAATCCACCCGCCTGCCGTGGGCGTCCGTAATGTGGCCCTCATCCAGGATCTGGAGCATGATATTGAAGACGTCCGGATGGGCCTTCTCGATCTCATCGAAGAGGACCACGCTGTAGGGATGGCGCCGCACCTGCTCCGAGAGCTGGCCGCCTTCATCGTACCCGACGTAACCGGGCGGCGAGCCGATCATCTTGGAGACGCTGTACTTCTCCATGTACTCGGACATGTCCACGCGGATCATGTTGGACTCGGAGCCGAAAACGGTCTCCGCGACCGCCTTGGAAAGTTCCGTCTTGCCAACGCCCGTCGGCCCCAGGAAGAGAAATGAACCGATGGGCCGCATGGGATTCTTGAGGCCTACCCTGCCCCGCTTTATGGCGGAAGCCACCGCCCTGACGGCTTCGTCCTGGCCGCTGACGCGCTTGTGGAGCCGACTCTCGAGCCGGGCCAGGCGCCTGGATTCAGCCTCGGCCAGCCTGGTAACCGGAATGCCGGTCCACTCAGCCGTGATGGCCGCCACACTGCCCTCGTCAACGATCAAGGTCCGTCTGGCATCCGCCCCTTCAGCGGCGGCCCGGGCCTTCTCCAGAGAAGCCTTCATTTCCTTCTGTTTTTCACTGATTTCCCGGGCTTCCTCCATCCGGCCGGCCACGATGGCGGCCTCCTTGCGCTCTGACAGGGCGCGCAGGGCCTGCATTTCCCCGGCCAGGGTGGAAAAAGCCTTGTAGTTGCCCAGGCTCACCCGGGCACCGGCTTCATCCAAAAGGTCGATGGCCTTATCCGGCAGCCGGCGATCGTTGATATAACGTTCGGACAGATCCACCGCTGCCAGTATGGCTTCGTCAGTGATCACAGCGCCGTGATGCTTTTCGTAGTGAGGCCGCAGCCCCTTCAGGATGGCGATTGTCTCCTCACGGGTTGGCTCCTCCACCTGGACTGGCTGAAAACGTCGTTCGAGCGCCGCATCCTTCTCGATGTGCTTCCGGTACTCATCGATGGTCGTCGCGCCGATCATCTGAATCTCGCCCCTGGAAAGGGAGGGTTTCAGGATATTGGAGGCGTCCAGGGCGCCTTCTGCCCCGCCCGCCCCAATCAGAGTGTGGAGCTCATCTACAAAGAGAAGGATATTTTTATTCCGGACCACCTCCTGGACCACCTTCTTGATCCTCTCCTCGAACTCGCCGCGGTACTTGGAGCCAGCGACCATACCCGCCAGATCGAGGACCAGGACCCGGCGGCCCCGGACGGAATCGGGAACTGCGTCCCAGGCAATGCGCTGCGCCAGTCCCTCCACGATAGCTGTCTTGCCGACGCCCGGTTCACCTACCAGACAGGGGTTGTTCTTGGTCCGGCGGCTGAGGATCCGGATGACCCGCATGATTTCCGCATCACGTCCCACGACCGGATCCAGTTCTCCCCTGGCAGCCTGAGCCGTCAGATCCCGGCTGTACTCATCGAGGGCCGGCGTAGCGGGCGCCTCCCCCTTAAAGAGGTTGCCGCTCATGATATCCTTGTCGGAAATATCGATTTGGGCCCCCACAGAGGCCACGGTATCCGCATATATTTTGCCGATATCCGCCTGCATGGTGTGGAGAAGTCTCGTTGCCACGCTCTCCGTATCCAGGAGAAGGGCAATCAGAATGTGCTCCGTGCCAACCAGCTCCGATTCAAATCTGGCCGCGACACTTTTGGCCTTTTCGAGCACCGCTCTGGCCCGCGGTGTGTACTCTGCCCGGTCCCTGACGGCAGTGGCCCCGCCCGGGGTGATCAGCTGGTCGATCAGCTCAAGAAGCTTGTCCAGCGTGACGCCATTGTCCATGAGGACCTGGGCGGCTGTCCCGTCGGTCTCCTTGAGAAGGCCGGCCAGAAGATGCTCTGTGCCTATATCGCTCTGCCGGCAGGCGCCGGCAACGGAAGCAGCTTTGGCCAGGGCGCCGGCCGCTTCGGCTGTGTAGTCATTTGTCATTGAATCTCCTCATCTGCCTCAAAGTACATCTGGTCGATCAGCTCATGGACCTCCTGTCGCGTGACACGCTTGCAGCTAGCCTTGGCCAGGGCGATCCGAAGGTCGTCCCGCAGCTCCTCCAGAGCCTTCATTTTTTCCTTATCTACATAGACCACCGCCCCCCGTCTTCGGTCCAGGGTCAGGAACCCCTGCTCGCGCAGGATGGCGTAGGCCTTGTTCACGGTGTGCATATTGACGCCGATCATGTCCGCCAGCTGCCGGACTGATGGCAGGCTGTCTCCGTCCGAGAGCTGCCGCGTCGCGATGCCCATGATGATCTGGTTGCACAGCTGGACGTAGATCGCTTCTCCGCTGTCAAAATCGATTTTGATGAGCATCCGGTATCACCTCCATGTGTTATAAGGACAATATAACAGACATGCCCTGAAAATGCAACGGCGTTAACAGGGTTTGAAACTTTCCCTGTTTGAAAAAAGACACTTGACAGGAAATTTATATTTGATACAATATAATCACATCAAGTATATTTAGATTCCTAAGGAGGCAACACAATGGGATTTTATGATTTCACATTAAAGGACGGCGAAGGACATGAGTTCGCCACCAAATCTTTTGAAGGCAAGGTCGTTATGGTCGTGAATACTGCCACCGGCTGTGGCTTCACGCCCCAGTACAAGGAGATCGAGGCCATGTATGAGGCTTTCAAGGACCGTGGCTTCGACGTTCTCGACGTTCCCTGCAACCAGTTCGGCAACCAGACTCCCGGCACGGATGAGGAGGTCCACCAGTTCTGCACTCTTAACTACAACACTCAGTTCCCGCAGATGAAGAAGTCCGACGTCAATGGGGCCAACGAGCTCCCGCTCTACACCTTCCTGAAGAGCCAGCAGACCTTCAAGGGTTTTGGCCTGAGCCCGGTCGGCATCATGATGTCCGGCATCGCCAAAAAGATGGACAAGAACTACAAGGACAACGCCGACATCAAGTGGAACTTTACCAAGTTCATCGTCGACCGCCAGGGCAACGTCGTCGCCCGCTTTGAGCCGACGGAGGACATGAAGAAGGTCTCCGCTTATGTGGAGAAGCTTCTGTAAACTTCAGCGCTGTCCGCTGCCGAACTCCTTCCATGAGGCGGACAGATAGCCTTCTGCCCGTTCCCAGCTTCCAGGTATGGCCGGGCAGTTCTCTTCTTTCGGATCATTGTACGACGGAGTAATATGGCCATGGATACCACTTACGAACAGTTAAAGCTGGACAACCAGTTATGCTTTCCCCTCTACGCAGCAGCCAGAAAGGTGGTCGGTCTCTACACGCCTTACCTTAAGGCCCTGGGGCTCACCTACACCCAGTACATCACCCTCATGGTCCTCTGGGAGCATGACGGGCTCCCCGTCGGCGAGCTCGGCAGCCGTCTCTTTCTGGACAGCGGCACTTTGACGCCATTGCTCAAAAAGCTGGCTGACCGCGGTCTGTTAACGCGCGACCGCAGCCGCGAGGACGAGCGGGTGGTCTGTGTGAATCTGACAGAGGAAGGGTGGCAGCTCCGCGAAGAAGTCAGGGAGGTGCCCGCAGCGGTGGGCAGCTGCGTACCCGTCACGCCTGAGGAGGCGCAGGTCCTGTACGGACTTCTCTATAAAATCATCGGCAAAGACAAATGATCATCTCTGTTGGAAAATGAAATAAAAGAACGGGCGGCAGGTCATATCCTGTCGCCCGTTCTTATTATGCAGAGAAACCGGAGAGGCAACGCCGCAGCGAAAACTGCCGGTCCATTTTATGTTGGATGCCCGAGAAGCGCAGCTTCCTCCGCTCATATCCGGAAAGCAGACCGTTTCGCTCCTTAGCAGCTGCCACTGTCCGCCATTTACGCCTCGTCGATGGCCTTGCCGATGTCGTGGCGCATATATTTGTTTTCAAAATTCACCAGTTCGGTCGCCTTGTAGGCGTTTGCCCTGGCTTCGACCAGGGTCTTGCCGAGAGCAGTGACGCCCAGGACGCGGCCTCCGTTGGTCACGATCCGGCCCTGCTCGTCGAATTTGGAGCCTGCATGGAAGACGAAAGCGTCATCGCGGCCCTTGAAGTTCTCAAGACCCGTGATTTCAAAGCCCTTCTTGTAGGACACCGGATATCCGTCGGAAGCCAGTACTACGCAGACCGCTGCATTGTCTTCGAACCGGAGGTCCACCTCATCGAGTCTCCCCTCGACGCAGGCTTCCATGACCTCGATCATGTCGTTCTTCATCCTGGGAATGACGACCTGGGCCTCGGGATCACCGAAGCGACAATTGTACTCCAGGACCCTGGGTCCGTTGGGCGTCAGCATGAGGCCGAAGAAGATGATGCCGACGAAGGGTCTCCCCTCCGCTGCCATGGCATCGACCGTCCTCTGGTAGATGTGCTCCCTGCAGAATTTGTCCACTTCCTCCGTATAGAAGGGGCTGGGTGAAAAGGTACCCATGCCGCCCGTGTTGAGGCCGGTATCACCGTCGCCCGCACGCTTATGGTCCTGGGCGGAGGTCATGGGACGGATGGTCCTGCCATCGCAGAAGGACAGAACGGAAACCTCGCGGCCGGTCATGAACTCCTCGATGACCATCTTGTCGCCGGCGCTGCCGAACTTTTTGGTCTCCATGATTTCAGCCACACCGGCGTCAGCCTCCTCGGGTGTATTGCAAATGAGGACACCCTTCCCGAGCGCGAGGCCGTCGGCCTTGAGCACAATGGGGAAGGAAGCGGTCTTCAGATATTCCCTGGCCTCCTCCGCCGAATAGACGGTCCTATAGCCGGCCGTGGGAATATTGTACTTGAGCATGAGATCCTTGGAAAAGGCCTTGGACCCTTCCAGGATGGCTGCATTTTTTCTGGGGCCGAAGACCTTAAGGCCTTTGGCCTCGAAAACGTCCACGATGCCGCCGACCAGCGGATCATCCATGCCGATGATGGTCAGGTCAATTCCCTTCTCCGCGGCGAAGGCAGCCAGCCTGTCAAACTCCATGGCGCCGATGGGCACGCACTCGGCGAACTCGGAAATGCCCGCATTTCCCGGCGCACAGTAGATTTTCTCCACCTTCGGGCTCCTGGCCACGGCCCAGGCGATGGCGTGCTCTCTTCCGCCGCTGCCAACAATCAGTACTTTCATATTCTTTCTCCTCTTTCCGCTATCACTTGATGAACACATGACCATCGGCCACGGTGACACGGCCGGCGGCAATCAGGTTGATGGCCTCCGGCATGATTTTCCATTCCGCTTCCTCCATGATCCGGAGCTGGAGGCTCTTCGGTGTATCGTCCTCACGGACCGCCACAGCCTTCTGGAGGATGATCGGGCCTGCGTCCAGATCCCTGCTCACAAAATGAACCGTCGCGCCGGAGATTTTGACCCCCCGCGCAAGGGCTGCTTCGTGGACCTTGAGCCCGTAATAGCCCTGCCCCGAGAAGGACGGGATGAGGGCCGGATGAATGTTGATGATCCGGTTCTCGTAGGCGTCAATCAGTGCCCCGGGAATCGTGACCAGGCAGCCGGCCAGAACGATGAGGCCGACGTGATATGAGTCGATCTCCGCCTTCAAGGCCTCGTTGAAGTCAGCCCGGGAGGCATAATTCTTCGGGGAAATGACGACACCCGGCACTCCCGCCTCAGCCGCCCTCTCCAGGGCCCTGACGCCCGGATTGTTGCTGATGACGACAGCGATCTCCGTATTCTGTATGCTGCCGTCAGCTATTCCGTCAATGATGGCCTGGAGATTGGTGCCGCCGCCGGATACCAGGACGGCGATTCTCAGCTTGTTTTCCATTTTTCGCTCCTTGCTGTGCTGGTGCGCAGTACGATAGGAAGCCCGGTCCGCGGCCGGGCTTTCATTTTTTTCAGATGACGTCAACGCCCTTTTCGCCGGCAACGATCTCACCGATCACAAATCCCTTCTCGCCTGCAGACGCGATGGCTGCCAGGGCAGCGTCCTTATCCGCCGGAGAGACGGCCAGGACCATGCCGATGCCCATATTATAGGTGTTATACATCATATGCTCTTCAATCTTCCCCGTCTCGGCCAGGAGCCTGAAGAGGGCCGGCACCTCATAGCTGTCCTTGCGGATCTGCGCGCGGATCCCGTCCCGGAGCATGCGGGGCACATTCTCGTAGAAGCCGCCGCCGGTGATGTGACTGCAGCCTCTGACACGCACACCCGCCTCCCGGATGCTCTTGAGAGCCTTGACATAAATCTTGGTGGGCTTTATGAGCGCCTCGCCGAGAGTGGTCCCCAGCTCGTCGTAATAGGTATTCAGGGCCTCCCGCTCCATGGGAAAGACCTTGCGGACCAGGGAGAAGCCGTTGGAGTGGACACCGGAGGAGGCCATGCCGATCAGGACGTCGCCGGCCTCGATTTCAGCGCCGGTGATGATGTTCTTCTCGTCGCAGACGCCGACAGAGAAGCCCGCCAGGTCATACTCGTCCTCCGGATAGAAGCCGGGCATCTCGGCGGTCTCGCCGCCGATGAGGGAACAGCCGGCCTGCAGGCAGCCTTCCGCCACGCCCTTCACGATCTCCGCGATTTTCTCCGGGTAGTTGCGCCCGCAGGCGATATAGTCGAGGAAGAAAAGGGGCTCACCGCCCGCGCAGGCCACGTCGTTCACGCACATCGCCACGCAGTCGATTCCGACCGTATCGTGCTTGTCCATAAGAAAAGCCAGTTTGAGCTTGGTCCCCACGCCATCCGTCCCGGAGAGCAGGACAGGATGCTCCATATCCTTGAAGCCCGCGGCGGAAAAGGCGCCCGAAAAACCGCCGAGTCCGCCCAGTACCTCGGGCCGCATGGTCTTTTTGACATGCTCCTTCATCAGCTCCACCGACCTGTAGCCGGCTTCGATATCCACGCCTGCACTCTTATAATCCATTCATGCCTCCTTAAGGGAAATAAAAACAGCCTCGAAAGTCCCGGACCGGATCCATTGCAAAGGTCCGGCCGCGGTCATGCGATGCCGGTCAGTCACATCCTTGTAAATTCCCTGCATCATGCGCCCGGCTTCTGCCGTAACCCATGCTGCCCTGCAGGTTCACTTTGTGTAATTGCGATAGCCCGTCTCCTGGAGCTTTGCGTCCTTGGCCATGACCTGCTCCTTCTGCCTGAGGGAGTAAGCCTTGAGCTTTGCGAGAAGCTCCCCGTCGGAGACCGCCAGGATCTTGGCCGCCAACAGGGCCGCGTTGGCGCCGCCGCCGATGGCCACGGTCGCGACGGGAATGCCGCTGGGCATCTGAACGATGGAATACAGGGAATCCCGGCCGCCCAGAGAGGTGGTATGCATGGGAACGCCGATGACCGGCAGTGGGAAGATGGCCGCGCACATACCCGGCAGATGGGCCGCCATGCCGGCTCCGGCGATGATGACCTTGAGCCCCCGCTCCTCAGCGGTGGACGCGTACTCGAAAAACTCATTGACCTCCCGGTGGGCGGAAATGATGTGCATCTC
>CACXEL010000089.1 GCA_902766655.1 uncultured Lachnospiraceae bacterium
CGGATGCTGCGGAGGAGACAGCGGATGCTGCGGAAGAAACGGCAGATGCAGCGGAGGAGGCTGTCCCGGCAGAGATTCCCGCGGAAGCGGAGGCGGACGTCGTTTCCTATCTGACCGGAGGCACCTACACGACCGACATGGAAGCCGCTTCCGTCGGCGACACCACCCTGTCAGCCGGTGAGGTCACCTACCTGGCCGCCTACCAGTATTACAGCGCGGCTTACTATTATAAGATGTACGGGGCTACCCTGAACCTCGATGAACAGCTCGAGGACGGAACCACCTTCGCCCATTATCTCTTCCAGTACGGAAGGGACGGCGCAGCCCGCTACCTGGCAGCCATGGCCAAGGCGAAGGAGATGGGTATTGAGCTCGATACCGACCGGCTCTCCGCCCTGGAGACCCTCGAGGAGGACAATATCCTCCAGGCAGGTGAGAACCTCTGGGCCAGCGCCACCGCCGACGGGCTGGTGAACGCGGACGATTTCACCGAGGAGGAGCAGAAGGCCTGGAAGGAGGAGCACGGCGAGCCTTATTTCCGCCACTCCATGATGTTCTACGCCACGACGCCCGATGCCTACGCCCGCTTCTACGAGAAGAGCATGTACATGAACATCCTCCGGGAGAAGCTTTTCGGAGAGGGCGGCGAGTACGCGATGACCGAGGAGGACAAGCTCAGCCGGATCCAGACGTATCTGGAGGAGAACGGTGTCCTCTGGGCCCGCTGCATCCTCTTCTCGACCCAGAATGTTGAGACGGACGAGGCCAAGGCGGAAATCAAGGCCAACGCCGAGGCGGCCCTGGCCGAGCTGGTCGGTCTGACCGGTGAGGAGCTGGAGGACAAGTTCACCGAGCTCCAGACCCAGTATGATTCCAGCGGCTACACGCCGGGCGAGGTCCAGAAGTACACCAACACCGACAGTCTCGTGGACGGCTATTACTCCGGTATCCAGGCCCTCAAGGTGGGCGAGGTCGGCATGACCGGCGAGACCGATTACGGCTACTTCCTCCTGATCCGCGAGCCGGATGAGGTGGAGGAGATCGAGGAGGAGATCACCAACGACTATGAGACCGACAGGCTGACGGAGCTCCTGGATGGGTGGATCGCGGATTACGGCATCAAGACCGAGGATATGCTGGCGGACGTGGATCTGAACGCCTTCTTCACCGCCCTGGGCGAGCTGGAGGCGACGATCGACGCGGTGGACGCCCTCTGAACAGCAGCAAATCTTTCGGATGCGGGGACCGGCGTCCCCGCACCCGGGCAATCATAACGTCCCTGCGGCCTTCAGGCATTAAGGCGCGGAAAGGAGCGCGATGAGAAAGAAAAGACTGATCTGGACTATCATCATGCTGGCGGTCATGGCCGCATCCCTTGTGACCATGTTCCTGCCCTGGAGCAGGTCCCTCAGCGGATCGGACGCCGCCCTGCCGGGCAGCATTCTGCGGTGGGTGCTGGCGGCAGTCGTGACGCTGGCCTTCGCAGGGTCTGTATTTCTGTATTTTACCAGGCGAACTGCCTGGGGCATGCTCTACGCCCTCGTCCAGGGCGTGAATCTGTTCGCCATGCGGGCGGTGACGCGCGGGGCCAACACGGAGGCCGGGACACAGCTCTACGGCATGACAGCCTGGTACGCGGTCTGTGTTTTCTTCACGGCGGCCATCCTTCTCGTGTGGTTCCTGGGTTTCTTCCTGGGGGCCTGGAAACGGCCGTCGGTAAAGCATCAGATCGACCCGCATCCCGATGACGCACCCAAGGCGGGCTGGAAGTTCCCTGCCGGGAAGAAGGCTTCCCGGGGAAAGAAAGCGCCTGACCGCAGGAAGGCTGACCGGGAGGAGCCGGACGAGGAGTACGACGAAGCCCTGGCCATAGCCGAGGAGGCCGAGCGCATGCGGGCCAAGGCGGAGGCCGCGAGGAAAGCGGCCGACTCTGCCGGGGCGCCGGAGCAGAGTGCCTGGGGAACTGCCGGGTCCGGTGCTTCATCCTCCCAGGAGGGCCCCGGGTTCTTCCTGGGGGATATAGCCGCCCCGGAAGATACACCCGCACCCCGGAAAAAGGCCTCAGTGCGAGCCTCGCAGGATGGCCTCTCCGGGGCGAAGGACCGGATCACTGCCCCTGCCGCTCCGGAAAATGAAGCCCCAGAAGTCCAGGCCGTCCTGAATATGCTCGCCCCGGATGCGGATAGAACCTTGTCCGATCAGACAGGCGCGGAAGAGGCCGGGGCTGCTGAGCGGACAAACCAGGCGCCGGCCGCGGACCGATCCGTGTCCGACCAGACGGATGAGGAAGCCGCCGGGTCAGCAGAAGAGAACGTAATTACACCGGCTGCCGGACGAGCCGTGTCTGATCAGACGGACGCGGAAGCCTCCGAGGCGGCAGAGGAAAATGTCCTCACGCCGGATGCCGAAGAATCCCAACCCGGGCAGGATGCCTCGAAAGCATCCGAGCCCGAAGAAGGCCCGGCCTCCCGGAATATGCCCGCGCCGGATGCCGACCGGGACCTTTCCGATGAGGAGGAGGCGGACGAGGAAGAAGAGGAAGATTATCTCGACGCATCCTACGCTCCGGTGGACGGGAAGAGCGAAGACGCGGACACCGGCAAATCACCCGGGGTGAAAGCGAAGACTGTCTACCCGGAGGACGAAGAGCCGGATGAGGAGCCCGGGGATGAAGAGGAGGATACCGGCGAGGACGGGGACAAGAACGAAGATTTCATGGATGCCCTCGGCGGTTTTCTGGGACGTCTTTTCGCTGCGACCAAAAAAGGCGCTGCCAAGGCAGCCGGCGGGATCCGGGCTAAGGCCGCGGATGCCAGGGCCAGGCGCAAGAGTGAAGACGAGCTGGCCGCCGAGGACGAACTGGCCGAAGAGGACGCTTTGGCCGAAGAGGACGCAGCTGCCGAAGATAGCGGCGAGGCCTCCATTCTCACGGACAGGTCCCCGGATGCCGTCGCCAGAGCCATCATGCCGGATGCGGATGAGAACGCTTCCCTCGACCGGGCAGAAAAAAAGTCATCCGGGGAAAGGGATGACGAGGACGGCAAAAAGGAGGGCTTCCGCATATTCGGCAAGGTAAGGCGGGACGACGTGGAGGAAGAACCCGAATTCCTCCGCAAAAGAAAGAAGAAGAGCAAGGCAAAGCCGGACGAGGACGGCAGGCGGCCGGGCTTCATTCCCAGCACAGGTCTCCTCGTCAAGGCCGGCATCGGCCTGGTGGTGATCCTGCTGGCTGTGCTGGCCGTCTTCCTGCTGGTGAGACGGTTCAGGCTGGAGAGCATCGACATGGAGGACTATGTCGTCATTTCCAGCAGCGGCTATGAGGGCTATGGCGTCGCCGAGATCAAGGTCGACAGCGAGGCACTCGAAGCAGCCGTGGCGGACGCCCTGGTGAGCAAGGGCCAGATCAAGGCCGGGACCGGGAGCGCGGTGGAAGCCTTCCGCGCCTTCGAGAGCTACAACATCATCATGGAGCAGCTGGGCTACACGGTGGACAAGGATGACCACCTCTCCAACGGGGACGTGGTCACCGTCAGCTTCGTCTGCGACAATACGGTCCTCAAGGAATTCGGCCTGAAGGCCGGGCCGGAGAGCATAACGCACACGGTCCGCGGGCTCAGGGTGGTCAAGGAATACTCACCCTTCGACAGCGACCTGATCGTGGAATTCACAGGGACGGAGCCCTACGGGCGGATTGTCCTGACGTGGGCGGGCGACTACCCACTGCATTTCACCAAGAGCAAGAGCGACGGGCTCTCCAACGGGGACGTGGTCGTGGTGACCGCCCTGCCCAACGACGGCTACGACGCGGAGTCGCTGGCTGTGGAATACGGCATCATCCTGACGGAGACCACGAAGGAGTATCCGGTCACGGGGCTCTCCAACTATATCAGCAACGTTTCCAGCCTCTCCGGCACCGTCCTGAGCGGACTGGACGAGGAGGCCCAGGCCATCATCCAGGACAAGGCCGCCGGCGATTATGCGGGAAATGAGACCCTTGCCGCCTCCGAGCGCGTAGGATCCATGATCCTGACCGGCAGCGAGGAGACCGAGGCCCGGAACTACCTCTACATGGTCTACAAGCTGACATATCAGCGAGGCAAGACCACCTTCGATTACTATTATTACGTCCGCTTCAGAAATGTGATCCTCCACACGGACGGCAGCTACGAGAAGGACGAGACCTGCGAGGTCCCGACCGGCCGCCACGGCCTCTTCGGTCTTCTGGACAACAACGATGCCCTCCGGATCGACTGGCTCCACGCGGTGGTAGGCTTCAAGACCGTCGAAGACCTCTATATCAAAAAGATCGAGGACAAGATCGGCACCTTCACCATCTCCACAGACCTGGGCCTCGAAGGGATTCCGGCGGATGCCCTCACCCCTGCCGGCGGCACCTCCGGCAATTCTGAACCCTCAGAACAGACCATCTCTCCGGATCCTGTGGATCCCGCCGAAGGGGGCGCCGGGACCGGTGATGATGCCGCCTCCCCGGAGACCGCCGGCGACAACGCCAATTCGGAAGATGTGCCGCTCTGATGAGAGTGGCCAGCCGCATCTTTCCGGCGATACATTGTAGAAGAGAACGATAGGAAGGCATAAGAGGGGGTGGCGCACCGACGTGCGCCACCCCCCTTTGACCTATATGAATTATCTCAGTGGGAGAAGCCCGCCTCTGCGGTGGCGGGTCATATCAAAAAATACGTCTCCTCTGTTTCCGGAAGGAAGTGATGATATGGATTTCAAAGCACTGCTGAATACAGAAGAATATCGTTTTTTGCATGAGGATCCGCGGCTGGGGAGGAGGATCATGCTCCTTGGCCTCAGCGGCAGCTACGGCTACGGGACCAACCGGGAGGGCAGCGATATTGACTTCCGGGGCGTGACCCTCAATCTTCCGTCTGATATTCTGGGGCTGACGGAGTTCGAGCAGTTCGAGGACCGCCGTACGGATACGGTCATTTTTTCCTTCAGGAAACTGATCTCTCTGCTCCTCAACTGCAACCCCAACACGATCGAGATCCTGGGCCTTGATGAGGACCAGTACATGATCAGGACGGATCTCGGGCAGGAGCTGCTGGACAACAGAGGGCTCTTCCTGAGCAAGCGGGCAGCGGCCTCCTTCGGCCACTACGCGGACGCCCAGCTCCGGCGGCTCCAGAATGCGATCGCCAGAGACGCCTTGCCCCAGCCCACCCGGGAGCAGCATATTCTGAGATCCGTACAGCATGCCATGGACGACTTCAACCGGCGGCATGAGACGGCTGCGGAGGACCGGGCGCAGCTCTTTATAGACGATGCCGTCACGGAAGGGATGGAGAAGGAGATCTTTATCCGGGCTTCATTTGAGCACTACCCGCTCCGAAGATATACTGACCTGATGAACGCACTGAATATGGTGGTGCGCGATTACGACCGGATCGGCAAGAGGAACCACAAGAAGGACGACAACCATCTCAACAAGCATGCCATGCATCTTGTGCGGCTCTTCATGATGGGAATCGACATTCTCAGGGAAGCTGAGATCCGCACGCACCGGCCGGAGGAGGACCTTAAGCTGCTGAGAAGCATCCGGAACGGCGATTTTATGCAGGACGGCGTGCTGGTGCCGGCCTTTTACGAGATCGTTTCGGATTACGAGAGCCGCTTCAAGGAGGCAGAGGCCGCCAGCCGCCTTCCTGACAACCCGGATATGGAGGCGGTCGAGCATTTTGTCGAGACCATTAACCGCAGAGTCGTGATGGAGGACATAGGATGAGAGATATACAGAAGGAAATCCGTGAAAACCTGGACGCAATCGAAAAAGAGAAAAATGTACGCATTCTCCTGGCCGTCGAGTCCGGCAGCCGGGCCTGGGGCTTCGCCTCGCCGGACAGTGACTACGACGTGCGCTTCATCTATATGCACGAGCCCAGGGAGTATCTGCGCATCGACCCCTGGAAGGATACCATCGAGTGGCACCTGGATGAGGTGCTGGATATCAACGGCTGGGACCTCAGGAAGGCCCTCCTCGCCTTCGCCAAGGGCAACCCGAGCATCATGGAGTGGGCGACTTCACCGGTCGTCTACCGTGAAGCTCCTGAGTGGAACGGGATCCGGCAGACGGCAATCGGATACTATTCCGAAAAATCGGCCCTCTGCCATTATTACGGCACTGCCAACAATGCCTACCGCGGCTACCTGATGGGGGAACTGATCCGGTACAAAAAGTATTTTTACGCCCTTCGCCCCCTCCTCTGCTGCCGTTGGATCGAGCGTTACCATGAAGTGCCGCCCATGGAATTCGAAAAGCTCCTGACCCTTTTCGACGGTACGGAAGCCGACCTGTCCGAGGAGCTCCTCACAGCTATCCGTGTCCTCCTTTCCCGCAAGGTCGTGACAGTGGAAAAGGACCTGAACCCCCACATACCAGAAATCATAGATTTCATCACGACCGAATGCCCGAAACAGAAGGCCATATCTTCCGCCGCCCCGGATGACCACAAGCGCGACTTTACGTCCATCAACGACTGCTTCCGTGCGGTCCTGTTTCCGGAAAACAATGCCTAGAAGACCTC
>CACXEL010000090.1 GCA_902766655.1 uncultured Lachnospiraceae bacterium
CTCCAATTTTGAGAAAAAAGGACCGTCCCTGATTCTCAAAAACCCCACAAGAGCCTACGACATCCTGCTCGACGAGACGGACCCCGCCCTGGTCGGGTTCGAATTTGACTCCTTCTGGTTCACGGACGGCGGCGCGGATGCCGCTGCCTGGATGCGGAAGCTGGGGAGCCGGATGAAGCTCTGGCATGTCACCGACCGCGGCAGCCGTCAGAGTGGGCCGGCCATGACGCCGATCTTAAAGGCCGACAGCGTGGAACTCGGCACCGGCAACATGGACCTGGACGGGCTTTTGGCCATCGCCCGGGAGAACGGGGTCGAGGCCGTGGTGCTGGAGAGCCACAGGAACTGGATCGACAAGGATCCGGTGAAGAGCCTGACGGTCAGCGCCGGATGGCTGGATGAACACTGCAGATAAAGGTTCCTGGGAAAGGGGACGGACCTTTTTCCCATTCCTGGGAAAAAGGTCCGTCCCCTTTCCCAGAGATCCTCAGACGGAGGTAAACCCCTATGAACACAACACAATCACTCCCACTCGCCTGGCAGGCCAGGTGGATCGATCCCGAACTCCCCCACTCCCCCGAGGAGCGGCAGCCGGCCTCCGTGCTGCGCCGGCGGTTCACCCTGGCACAGCCGGGCGAAGCCGTCCTCTACATCACCTGCCACGGCCTCTACGAGGCCTGCCTGAACGGCCGCCGCGTGGGCGATTTCGTCCTGGCGCCCGGCACGGGCGACTATAAGCAGCGGCTCACCGTGCAGGCCTACGACGTCTCCGACCTCCTCATCCCCGGGGAAAATGAACTCATGGTCACCCTGGGCGACGGCTGGTACCGAGGCAGCGTGGGCGTCGACGGCCTCCGCAATTACTACGGCGAGGACATCGCCCTCCTCTGCCAGCTGGAAGTGAGCGGAACCCCCCTCGTCTGGACCGACGAGTCCTGGGAAGCCACCCAGGAAGGTCCCACCCGGCAGAACGACCTGGAGCTGGGCGAGGTCTACGATGCCCGCCGGGAGCAAGTCATAAGCGGCCGCGGCACAGACCATGCGAATCCGGCAGAACCCGCCCAGGCCACGGAGGCAGCTTCCGACAAAATCTGGCACGGCGTGACCGTCCGCAGCTTCGGCTACACCAACCTGGCCCCCACCGAGAGCGTGCCCATCCTGGAGCAGGAGCGCTTCGAAGGCCGCCTCTTCATGGCCACGAACGGCGAGTGGGTCGTGGACTTCGGCCAGAACCTGGCCGGCTACACCGAGCTTCGCGTCACAGCCAAAGCCGGCCAGAAGATCACCCTCTGGCACGGTGAGGCCCTGGACGAAAACAGAAATTTCACCCAGAAGAACTTCGATCCTGGCGAGCGCAACAAGAACGGCGGCATTCCCCAGAAGATCGAGTACATCTGCAAGGACGGGCCCAACGTCTGGAAGCCCAGGTTCTGCATTTTCGGCTTCCGCTATGCCAAGGTCGTGACGGACGTGGACCTTAAGGACGCCTCCTTCACGGCCATCGCCGTATACTCGCACATGCCCCAGACCGGTTTCTTCGAGTGCGGAAATGCAGACATCAACCAGCTCTTTAAGAACAGCCTCTGGAGCATGAAGTCCAACTTCTGCGACATTCCCACCGACTGCCCCACCCGCGAGCGGGCCGGCTGGACGGGCGATGCAGGCGCCTTCGTGCCCACGGCCGTCTACCTGGCGGACTGCGCACCCGTTTTCCGCAAATGGCTCGGCGAGTGCCGGCTTGCCCAGAAGGAGGACGGCCTCATCCAGAACATCGCGCCGGTCAACAACAGCGGCAGCATGATTTCCAACATGCTCCAGGGCTCCGCCGGCTGGGGAGACGCCTGCATCATCGTCCCCTGGACCCTCTATGAAGCCTACGGCGACAAGGCGATCCTCGAGGAAAATTACGACATGATGGCGCGCTGGCTGGATTTCTGCGAAAAGCGGGCCGGCAAGACCCGCATTCAGAACCTCCTGAATCCCTGGCACAAGTACCTGATCGACGAAGGTTTTCATTTCGGAGAATGGTGCCAGCCGGACGTGGACAACATGGACACCATGAAGAGGACCATGATGTTCGGCGCGCCCGAGGTGGCCACGGCCTACTATTTCAGGTCTGCCTCCCTCATGGCGAAGATCGCTGCTGTCCTCGGAAAGCCTGAGGACGCCGCCCGCTACGCCGGCATCGCCGCGAACGCGAAGAAGGCCTACCGCTACACCTGCACGGACCACGGCCGGATCACCTCCGACCGCCAGTGCGAGTACGTCCGCCCCATCGCCTTCGGCCTCCTCGAGGAAAATGAGATCCAGGCCGCGGCGGACGCCCTGGATGGGCTCGTAAAGGCCAACAACTACCACCTGAACACCGGCTTCCTCTCCACCCCCGACCTCTGCGCCGTTCTGGCCGACAACGGCCATGTGGACACGGCCTACCGGCTCCTCCTCCAGGAGGACTGCCCCGGCTGGCTCTACGCGGTGAAGAAGGGCGCCACCACCATCTGGGAGACCTGGGACGGGATCCGGCCCGACGGCACGGTCCACGACTCCCTGAACCATTACTCCTACGGCGCCATCTCCGGGTGGCTCTTCAAGGGAGTCTGTGGTATCATTTTGTCAGAAGGAAAGCTCACCGTGAAGCCGCATCCCGACCCCTCCCTCGGCTGGGCCAGGGCCCGGTGGGAATCGCCGGTCGGAAGGATCGTGAGTGAATGGACCTGTGAAGGGGATAAGGTGACCTTCCGGGTGGAGCTGCCCGTGCCTGCAAGCGTCGAGCTTCCGGACGGAACGATCCGGCAGGAGGCCGCCGGCTGCCACAAGTTTACAATTTGATGAGGGGCTTTTTGAGACTGAGGGACGGTCCTTTTTTCTCAAAAACCGCAGATTTTTGAGAAAAAAGGACCGTCCCTCCTCATATAATCAAGTGATAATTGTTGAAAAACCAAGGTTTTTCACTTGTGACACCTCA
>CACXEL010000091.1 GCA_902766655.1 uncultured Lachnospiraceae bacterium
ACCATGCAGATCATGGCGGAGGCCCTGGGCCTTGCTCTGCCCGGCAGCGCCCTGCTGCCCGCCACCAGCCCCGATCTCATCGAATACGCCCGCCGGGCCGGCCGCCAGGCCGTGAAGCTGGCCCAGATGGAGAACATGCGCCCGCGGGATATCGTCACCATGGAGAGCTTTGAAAATGCCATCATGGTCCATGCTGCCATTTCCGGCTCCACCAACACCCTTCTCCACCTGCCGGCCATCGCCCACGAGTTCGGCATTGAGATCGACGGCGACACCTTCGACAGGCTTCACAGGGGCGCCCACTATCTTCTGGACATCCGCCCCGCCGGCAAGTGGCCGGCAGAGTTCTTCTACTATGCCGGCGGCGTGCCCGCCATCATGGAGGAAATCAAGGATGTTCTCCATCTGGACGTCATGACCGTCACCGGCAGGACGCTGGGCGAGAACCTGGCGGAGCTCAGGGAGAACGGCTTCTACGAGCGCTGCCAGAGGTGGCTGGATGAGGCCAACCGCTTCCGCAGGATCAAGGTCACCAGGGAGGATATCATCCGGCCCTACGACAAGGCAATCGGAACGGACGGCTCCATCGCCGTCCTGAAGGGCAACCTGGCACCCCAGGGCGCCGTGATCAAGCACACTGCCTGCCCGAAGGAAATGTTCAGCGCGGTCCTGAACGCCCGCCCCTTCGACTCGGAGGAGGAGTGCATCGATGCGGTCCTTCACCACAAGGTCAAGCCCGGCGACGCGGTCTTCATCCGCTACGAGGGCCCCAAGGGCTCCGGCATGCCGGAAATGTTCTACACCTCGGAAGCCATTTCCTCTGACAAGGAGCTTGGCCGCGCCATCGCCCTCATCACGGACGGACGTTTCTCCGGCGCCTCCACGGGACCGGTCATCGGCCACTGCTCGCCCGAGGCCCAGGCCGGCGGCCCCATCGCCCTGGTGGAGGAAGGCGATCTGATCCACCTGGACGTCTTTGCGCGCGTCCTCGAGATCGTCGGCGTCAAGGGCGAGAGGAAGACGCCCGAGGAGATGGAGGAGATCCTGAGGGTGCGCAGGGCAAAGTGGCAGCCGAGGCCCCTCAAGTACAGGTCCGGCGTTCTCCGCCTCTTCTCCGAGTTCGCGGAGTCTCCCATGAAGGGCGCTTACCTGTCTTTTGACAAATGAAGACACCTCAGCAAAAGGTCTGGGGAATGACAGATCATTAAGAAGGAAGGACTGATGTGCCGGAGCGGCCAAAGGTCCTTCCTTTTTGTTCAGAGGCAGATTGCAGTTCATCCGCCGCATTCCGAAGCTATGCGGTGGCAGCCCGGAGGGTTTTGTGAGGTCTTTTCTGGTCCGGACGGGCCGTCGGATGATTAACGAAAAATAAACAAAATTCCTGTTGACATCCAACAAGGCGGAGAGTATATTATGACTTAGATGTTAGCACTCCAATACATCGAGTGCTAACAAAAGCGGAAGGGAGGAATAAAGCTTGCCATTGGATGAAAGAAAACGCAAGATACTGGATGCCATCATCCGGACCTATCTTGATACCGGCGAGCCGGTGGGATCGAGGACCATCTCCAAGTACACCGATTTGAAGCTCTCCTCCGCGACCATCCGCAACGAGATGTCGGACCTCGAGGAGATGGGCTACATCGTACAGCCCCACACCTCGGCGGGCCGGATCCCGACGGACAAGGGCTACCGGCTCTACGTGGATCAGCTGGTGGATGAGCGGACACGGCAGGTGACGAGCATGAATTCCCTCATGATCGCCCGGACCAACCGGATGGAGGAGGTCTTAAAGCAGGTCGTCCGCATGCTGGCCAACCAGACCAACTACACCACCATGATCTCGGCGCCTTCCTACAAGGGAAACAAGGTCAAGTTCATACAGCTCTCACGGCTCGCGCCGCGCCAGCTCCTCAACGTGGTCGTCATTGACGGCAACATTGTCAAGAACCACATCCTGGACCTGGACGACGACATAGACGACGAGACGGTGCTGAAGCTGAACCTCCTGCTCAATACCCGGCTCAACGGGCTGACGCTGGCGGACATCAACCTTGGTCTCATTTCCAATATCAAGGAGGAGGCGGGTATCCACACGGACATCGTCAACGACGTCCTGGACACCATAGCCGAGGTGATCCGCGCCGAGACAAATGAAGACATGCAGATCTACACCAGCGGCGCCAACAACATTTTCCGGTATCCGGAGCTGGCCGACAGGCAGAACGCCCAGAGGCTGATCACCACTCTGGAGGAGAAGAACGTGCTGGCGGATTTCATCCGCGAGACTCACGAGAACGGCTCCGAGGAGACAGGCATCCAGGTCTACATCGGCGATGAGAACCAGGTGGAAGCCATGAAGGACTGCAGCGTCGTCACGGCGACCTGCGATCTGGGCGACGGCCTGCAGGGCACGATCGGCATCATCGGCCCCAAGCGGATGGACTATGAGAAGGTCATGGAGAACCTTGAGACCTTCAAGTCCTCGCTGACGGATATCTTCAGGAACAGGAAAGTTTCCGTGAAGGACAGCGACACAGATTAGATGCATCCTGCGGATGCGGACAGAAAAAAGGCCGGACCCGGGAGGCCCGGTGGAAAGGAAGCGCCTGAAGGTGGACATGGAAGAAAAGAAGACCGCCCCCGAGACGGAGGAAACGGTCGATACAGAGGAAAAGAGCCGGGCAGAAGCCGAGACGGCCCCAGAGGAGGCAGCTCCCGTGAAGGGGGAGGCGGCCCCAGAGGAAGCTGTGAAGGCTGAGGAACCGGAAGCTCCCGCGGAGGAAGAGACCGCCGAAGAGGAGCCGGAGGAAAAGGAAGAGAAGGAAGGCTTCCTGGGCCGGATGAGCCGGAAGGAAAAGAAGCTGAAGCGGGAGATCGAGAAGAAGGACGCGGAGATCGCGGCCGCCGCGGACAGCTACAAGCGCCTCATGGCCGAGTTCGACAACTACAGGAAGAGGACCGAGAAGGAGAAGGCGGCCGCCTACGATATCGGCGCCCGGGAGGTCATCGAGAAGATCCTTCCGGTGGTCGATAATTTTGAGAGAGGACTGTCGCTGGTAGAAGAGGACGACAAGGAAGACCCCTTCACCGTCGGCATGGAGAAGATCTACAAGCAGCTGGAGACAGTGCTGGGAGATCTCGGGGTAAAGCCCATCGAAGCCGTCGGAAAGCCCTTCGACCCCAATCTCCACAACGCCGTCATGCACCTCGAGGACGAAAGCCTCGGCGAGAATGTGGTCGCCCAGGAGTTCCAGAAGGGCTACACCTACAAGGACCAGGTCGTCCGCCACTCCATGGTGCAGGTGGCCAACTGAGAAGGTAACACGCGCCCGTGCGGCGCCGGAGCGGGATTCATTTCCCGCATATAGATAGGGCGGCAGAGGCCGCCGGCATCCCCGGGATGCCATGAAAAAAGCAAACAGGACTCACGCAAGAGGAGGATAATTATTATGAGCAAGATCATCGGTATCGATTTAGGTACAACAAACAGCTGCGTAGCCGTCATGGAAGGCGGTCAGCCGGTCGTCATCGCCAACGCTGAAGGCGCCCGCACTACACCGTCCGTCGTCGCTGTCACCAAGGCAGGCGAGAGACTGGTCGGCGAGCCGGCCAAGCGCCAGGCTGTCACCAACGCGGACAACACCATCGCTTCCATCAAGAGAAAGATGGGC
>CACXEL010000092.1 GCA_902766655.1 uncultured Lachnospiraceae bacterium
AAGCTTCGTCAAAAACGGCATATTGCTGCCTGAGGCGAGGTTTAATTGTCTGTCCCATCGGCAGATAACAGCTGTTCCGGCTGCGAATCCTTATGCCGGCAGAATGTTTCCCGCGCAAAGGGCCTCAGGGCATCTGACCGAATGCCTTCTCAACGACACACCGTTTTTTTACGGGCAGTTATTATGTTACCACCCTCGTTCAGGCCAGGCAAGACCGCAGGTTTTGTCATTGCTCAGAATCGGCACCCATGATGGGCAAGTCCAGGCCGGACAAGACCACAGCTTCTGCCGCTCAGGACAAAATCAACAGGCATGCCCCCTCGCAGAAGGAACCCAACCCGGTCCGGCTCCTGCAGGTCTGTATTTCCCGAATCCTACGCTGCCTTCGATTTTTCGTGCGTCAAAGAAATTGCTTCCTCCCTGCAAAAGCGGTATACTGTATAAGTCGCCCCGGCGGATTAATTACGGATTCCTGCCATGGACGGCGAAAGAATATGATCATTGTCATTTTGGAGGAACCCATGAACGAGAACACACCCGATAAAGAACCAGTCATCCCCGGCTCGTCCGCCAATACAGAAGGGAAGAAGGCCCCCAACGGTCTGGCCCTCATGCCGATCGTCGTCTTTCTCCTTCTCTATCTGGGAACGGGCATCTATTTTGAGTACATTCATCCCATCGAAGGCCAGATGGGCTTTTACATCATGTCCGTCGTCGTCGCCTTCTCCATCGCCCTGATCGTGGCCTTCGCCCAGAACCCGGCCCTGAACTTCGACGGGAAAATCCATGTCTGCGCCAGGGGCATCGGCGATGACAACATCACCATTATGCTCTTCATCTTCCTGGCGGCCGGCGCCTTCGGCGGCATCGCCAAGGAGGCGGGCGGCGCATCCAGCACTGCCAACCTCCTCCTCAGCATTATTCCGGGCAGCTTCGCGGTCCCGGGCCTCTTCCTCATCGCCAGCCTGATCTCCATGGCCATGGGTACCAGCGTCGGCACCATCACGATCCTGGTCCCCATCGCGGCCCAGGTGGCTGCAAAAGGAGGCTTCTCCCTGCCCCTCTGCGTCGGCACAGTCGTAGGCGGCGCCATGTTCGGCGACAACCTTTCCTTCATTTCCGACACCACCATCGCAGCCACCAAGACCCAGGGCGTGCTCATGAAAGACAAGTTCCGGACCAACTTCCGGATCGCCCTGCCGGCAGCCGTCGCCACCCTTCTCATCCTCATCATGAGCGCCATGTCCAGCAAGGGGGCCGCCCTCGGGGAGTACTCCTACAATATCATCCAGGCCCTGCCCTACTTTGTGGTCCTCGTCCTGGCCATCCTGGGCCTCAACGTCTTCCTGGTCCTGGGCGTGGGCATCGTGCTCTTCATCATCGCAGGCTGCATGACCGGCACGCTGACCTATGTCTCCATTTTCACCTCCATGGGCAACGGCACCTCCGGCATGTTCGAGACCATGATCGTCACTATCCTGGTGGCCTCCATTGGGGCCCTGATCAAGGAGAACGGCGGTTTTGAGGCTGTCCTCCGCTTCATCGAGAAGCATTTCTCCGGCAAGAAGGGCGGCATGATGGGCATCAGCCTTCTGACAGCCCTCATGGACATCTCGACAGCCAACAACACGGTGGCCATCGTCATGGCTGCCCCCATCGCCAAAGAAATCAGCGTCCACTATGACATCGAACCCAGGAAGACCGCTTCCCTGCTCGACACCTGCTCCTGCATCCTTCAGGGAGTCATCCCCTACGGTGCCCAGCTCCTCATCGCCTCGAGCCTCAGCGGGATCTCCAGCCTTCATATCATGCCCTGTCTCTACTACCCCTACCTGCTGGCCGTCTGCGTACTGATTTCCATTCTCCTCGAGAAGGAGAATACCCACTGACAAGTGACAAATGAATACATGAGCGGACCCGCTGCACGCAGTCAAGACTGCGCTCGCAGCGGGTCCTTTGTATTCCCGGCAGTCAATCGACCTCTTGGCGCGCACTGTGACTTGATTTCATTTTCAGAAATGGTACAATGAGACTACTGACAAGAACACATGGTCGTGCGAAGGAAAGGGGGTGATTCCATGGAGCTTGGCGAGCTGCTTACCTATGCGAGGGATAAATACGGTATCGAGGAGGAGCACAAGTGGACCAATTTCCCCGGCTTCTCCGTGCTCTGCCATCCGGAGACCGGGAAATGGGTCGCCCTCCTGATCCGCCAGTGGGACACGGATTCCGGCACGGAGATCCAGCACTGCGACCTCAAGTGCGGGCTGCCGGGCTTCCTCACCTGGATGAGACCGTGGATCGGTGACCCCGTACGCATGACCGGGGATAACTGGGTGGGCATCTCCTTCACGAGGGAGACGGAGCCTGCCACCGTTTTCCGGCTCTTTGACCGGGCCATCGCGAACGGAAATCCCCCCGGCGCCACCATAGTGATAGAGGCCAAACCTTCCACTGCCCACAGGATCTGGCAGGATACGGTCCTGCCCTTCACGGAAGCCCTGACCGGCATGAAGAAGTCGGGGCCGCCCGAAAAGCTCCGCCAGATGCGGCGCCTGTACGAATACGGCCGGGACAATGCGGAGGTCCGGGCAAAAAATTTTTACCGCCAGGGCAAATTTATGGAGGATTACACGGACGACTACCCCTGGGAAGAGGACTTCGTCTGCTACTACCCCACCTACCATGACATGACGACGCGGCAGCTCCGCGGCTATTTCTCCTGGCGCACAGACGTCAGAAAAGGCTGCTTCTATCCCATCTCCACCTCCGCAGCCTACCTGTATATCTACGAGCTCCTGAACGGTATAGGAGCTGACACGCCTGGAGATGCCCTTACAAAGCTCAAAGAATTCGAGGCCGGCTACCTGGACGCCGGGCTTGGCGATCCCCGCATGCAATCCAACCTGCGGCGCTGGATGCTGGACCTGGCCGTGGTGGGCGGTCTTCCCGCCGAGACCGCCAGGCAATACGCGGACCCGGAGCTCATGCGGCGGGACCAGACCCTTGGCGTGCTGCGCCGCCCCTCCGGGCATTCAGACGAGGAGGTCTTCTCTGCCCTCATCGAGTGGGGCGGCAAAAAGTACGGCGAGACACCCGTCATGAAGACCGATGCCGAGAGAGGACGCCGGCTCTTCAGCGAAGCCTGGCGTTTTGCCGCTGCCGGCTACACCAAAGGAGGCAGGGACCTTTTCACCCTCTGCTTCGGCCTTCCGCCCAGGCGTCGGTATGAGCCTTTTTCCAACGCTGTCTACTTCAGGCAGAGCGAAGAGCCGGACTGCATTTACCGGATCAATGAGTGCCGGATCTACACCTGCGAAGGCGGCGAGTGGTCCGTCAGCGCATTTGAGAAGCTCTACTTTGACCGCGAGCGCCTGCAGGGCTTTCTCCACCAGACGGACCTCATGCTCCGGCGATACCTGAAGACCGGACGTTATCTCAAGGAGAAGGCTGAGGATGTCTGGGCCTCTCCCTACATTGCACAGGCGATCGAGAAGGACAGACAAGCTGTCCTGGAGGCTGCAAGGCCAAAGATCACCCTGGACCTCGACGGGCTTGACAAGATCCGCCGCGACGCCCTGACCACCCAGAACAGCCTGCTCACCGAAGAGGAGCGCGGACTTGCGGGACAGGGGGAAATGAATTCATTTTCGGCCGCCGCAGGGGCAGAATCGGACATTGATCAGCCGGGAGCCTTCGGGCAGCCCTTCCCGGCATATGAAGCTCCCGCAGGACCCGGATCCGTCCCCTCAGCGGGCAATGCGGAATTTATCCCGCCGTCCGGACCTTCCGGAAGACAGGAAGCAGTACAGCCGGTCTCCCCGCCGGCCACGGACCTGTCTCTGGACGCCGTCCACCTTCAGATCCTGCGCACGCTCCTTTCGGGGAGCCCCGTTGACACGATCATCCGGGACAACCGCCTCATGCCCTCCATCGTGGCCGACGCCATCAATGAAGCTCTTTTCGATGAAATCGGGGATACGGTCGTCTCCTGTGACGACGATACTCTCTCCCTCGTGGAGGATTATAAAGAAGACCTTGTAAACATACTCGGAGGATGATACATGCCTGTTCCCAATCAGAAAGTACCCAGACGGATCTCACAGACGGTGCTCAATTCCCTGAAGGGAGGCGTCGTTCCGCGCATAGGCCTGCCGTATATCGCTGTCGGGCGGAAAAATGAAATTGAAGCCCTGCTGCGGGATGTGGATATCATTTCCGAAGGAGGCGCCTCCTTCCGCTTCATCGTGGGGCGCTACGGCTCCGGCAAGAGCTTTCTCCTGCAGACGATCCGCAATTACGTCATGGACCGCGGCTTCATCGTGGCGGACGCCGACCTATCCCCGGAGCGGAGGCTCCAGGGGACCCGCGGTCAGGGCCTGGCCACCTACCGGGAGCTCATCGGGAACCTGTCCACCCGCACAAAGCCTGAGGGCGGTGCCCTCACCCTGATCCTGGATCGCTGGATCAGCTCCAAGCAAAATGAAGCCCTCCTGGCCACCGGCCTCTCCCCCGGAGATCCGGGCCTGGCCGCCGAGACTGACCGCCGGATCTTCGAGGTGACCTCCTCCGTCAGCGAGCTGGTCCACGGGTTTGAATTTGCCCGGCTCCTCACATCCTACTACCACGCCTACCTGGACGGAGACGACGAGACCAAGGCCAAAGTGATCCGCTGGTTCCGCGGCGAGTATTCGACCAAGACGGAAGCCCGGGAGGCCCTCGGCATCAATATGATCATCACGGACGACGACTGGTACGAGTACCTGAAACTCTTCGCCACCTTCTTCCGCATGGCCGGCTACACCGGCATGATGATCATGATCGACGAGCTGGTCAACCTATACAAGATTCCCAACGCCATCACCCGCCAATATAACTACGAAAAGCTCCTTACGATGTACAACGACACCCTGCAGGGGAAGGCCAGGTATCTGGGCTTCATTATGGGCGCGACGCCCCAGGCCCTGGAGGACAAGCGCCGGGGCATCTACAGCTATGAGGCGCTTCGTTCCAGGCTCTCGGAAGGCCGCTTTTCCAGGCCGGGCGCCAGGGATCTCCTGGCCCCTGTCATCCGCCTGGAGCCACTGACCGCCGAGGAAATGCTGGTCCTCTGTGAAAAACTTGCGGAAATGCACGCCGGCCTCTACGGCTACCCACGTACCCTGACCACCGACGACCTGGCCTCCTTCATCAGGATCGAGTACGGCCGGATCGGCGCGGATGAGAACATCACGCCACGGGAGGTCATCCGGGACTTTATCGAGCTGCTGGACCTCCTTTGCCAGAATCCGGACATGACCGTCGAATCGCTACTGGCCTCTGACGGCTTCACCTACGCAAAATCCGAAGCAGTCTCCGACACCGCGGAGGCCGGCTTCGCGGAGTTCACCATATGAATGTCTTCGACCGATACGCCCCCTTTATCCGGGATTACATCTACAGATCGGGCTGGCAGAGCCTCCGGGGCGTGCAGAATGCCGCGGGGGATGCCATTTTCAATACGGATGATAACGTTCTCCTGACGGCCTCCACGGCTTCCGGTAAGACCGAAGCTGCCTTCTTCCCGATTCTGACTCTCCTGGACGAGGAGCCCTCCAGGACCGTGGGCGTCCTATACATCGCGCCGCTCAAGGCCCTGATCAACGACCAGTTCGGCCGTCTGAACGAGCTCTGCGAGGAGGAAGGCATCCTCGTCACCCGATGGCACGGCGACGCTGCCCAGACCAGGAAACGAAAACTGCTCAGGAAGCCCTCCGGCATCCTCCAGATCACGCCCGAATCCCTGGAATCCCTCCTCATCAACAAGCACATGGAAATCCCCTCCCTCTTCGGGGACCTCCGTTTTATCGTGATCGACGAGATCCACTCTCTCCTGCGTGCCGACCGCGGTCTCCAGACCTTCTGCCTGATTGAACGGCTCTGCCGTCTGGCGGACTGTCATCCGCGCCGGATCGGCCTGTCCGCGACCATCGGAAATCCCGAGGAGGCCGGCCGCTTCCTTGCCGCCGGCAGCGGACGCAGCACGGTGATTCCTGCCTTTGAAGGAGGCAAAGAGGTCTGGCGGCTCTCCATGGAGCACTTTTACAACACGCCGCCCCAGGCCGACGAGGAGCGACGGCTGCCGAGTGAGATTTCCGCTACTGGTACAGCTGATTCCTTTGGAGCGGAGGAGGCAATCTACGCAAGTTCTGCCCCATCCGGCCCAGCTCCTGCTTCTAACAGAACAGAGTCTGCTGATGGCTCAGCTTTTGCCGGTCCCGTGATTCCGCAGGAAGAGCTTGACAATTATCCTGCCACCGAAATGCCAGGTGGAGAAAATGCCACAGATACCGCACCAAAAGGGGCAGACCCGGGGATTGGTTACATTTTCGAGCACACCCGCGGCAAAAAGTGTCTGGTCTTCACCAACTCCCGCGAAGAGTGTGAGTCGGTCTGCCAGGCCCTGCGGCATTATTGCGAAATCAACCGGGAGCCCGACCGCTTCCTGATCCACCACGGCAACCTCTCCGCCTCCTATCGGGAGAGCGCTGAGGAGGAGATGAAGGACGACGACTCTCGTATGTCCGTCTGCGCCACCGCCACGCTGGAGCTGGGCATCGACATCGGAAGGCTGGAACGGGCCTTCCATCTCGACGCGCCCTTCACGGTCTCCGGCTTTCTCCAGCGGCTGGGCCGCACCGGCCGCCGCGGGGCCCCCTCGGAAATGTGGTTCGTCATGCGCGAAGACCACCCCGAGGCCCGGGCCATGCTTCCGGACGCCATCCCCTGGTACCTGATCCAGGGCATCGCCCTCGTCCAGCTTTACATCGAAGAGCGGTTCGTGGAGCCTCCGAGGACAGACCGCCTGCCCTACAGCCTGCTCTATCATCAGACTATGAGCACCCTTGCCTCTCACGGCGAGATGACCCCCGCAGAGCTTGCCTCCCGCGTCCTCACGCTGAACTGTTTTCATAGGGTCACACAAGAGGACTACCGCATCCTGCTGCGACACCTTATCGGCAGCGACCATATAATCCGCACCGAGAACGGCGGGCTTATCCTCGGGCTCACGGGGGAGAGGATCGTGAGCAATTACAAGTTCTATGCGGTGTTCCAAGAGAATGTGGAATACACCGTCCGCTCGGGCTCCGAGCAGCTGGGCACCATAGTCAAGCCGCCTCCCGTGGGGGACAAGATCGCTATCGCGGGGCGAGTATGGGTGGTGGAGGAAGTGGACCACAAGCGGCGGGAGG
>CACXEL010000093.1 GCA_902766655.1 uncultured Lachnospiraceae bacterium
CCGGCAGGAATCCGCCGCCGCGGCCAATCCGGCTCAATATCGACCGGACCCCGTCTCCCCCGCCGAAGGACTCTCTGCCCGGCTCGCCCTTCTCGCCGGCTGCGAAGTCCTGAGCCATGAATGGACGGAGGCGGTCGACCGGGTCAGGGCTGCCTTTTCCCGGCAGGAGCCGGACTGGGCGGCCTTTATGGAGCAGCTCTACTACCCGCGCCAGGTGGACTACGAGCACCTGCTCGTCTATTTCCTCTTCCGCTACATGCCCCGGGCTGCCTACGACTTCGATGCGGCGGGGAAGATGGCCTTCGCGGTCTTTGCCACGCTGGTCGTCCGCGACCTGGACTGGGCGGTCTTTGTGGAGAACGGAGGTCACTTTTCCATAACGGACCGGATCCGCACCGCCGGCATCGTCTCCCGCGAGATCGAGCACTCCGACTATAACCTGGACACCCTCTTCGAGGATATCGCCTTCGACGAAAACTTCCACGCGGAGGGTCTCATCCGGCAGCTGTGAGGGAAAAAATGCACAGAGCCTTCGGACGAAGGCTCTGTTTTTGTGCCTGTAAAACAGCTTTGACGCCGCCGTCAGCAGATGCCCAAGGGCGCCGATCGATTATCAAAGCGGCAGGTTCCGAAACGAGTTCACCCGATTGGAAACGGCCTGCGCAGCTCCCGGTCTTTACTCCTTCCTCTCCCTGCGGCCCTTGTCCTGAGCGCCCAGGACCGGCTTTCCACTGAAAATGCAGTTCATTACATACAGGATTTCCTCCATCCTGACCGGCTTGGCCACGTATCCGTTCATGCCTGCCTGCCGGGCGTTCTCCCGGTCCTCAGTGAAGGCGTTGGCGCTGACGCCGACCACCGGCGTGGCGGCCTTTTTCCTGTCTGCCAGAGCGCGGATCCGGCGGGTGGCCTCCAGGCCGTCCATCTCCGGCATCCGGATATCCATGAGCACACAGTCGTACCAGCCGGCCTCCCTGTCCTTGATCATGGCGAGAGCCATGCTGCCGTCGGAAGCCTCCTCCGCTATAAGGCCATATTTTTCAGCTATCTTCCGGATGATCATCCTGTTCAGGGCATTGTCCTCCACGATCAGGATGCGCTTGCCCGCATAGTTCACCTGTCCGGCGACCTCTTTCTCTTCCCTCTCAGGTTCCGCCCTGGCTGTGTTCGGGTCCATAAGAGCCAGCTCCACGTAGACGGAAAATACAGACCCCTTCCCGGGCTCACTCACGACCCGGACAGTGCCTCCGGCCAGGTTCACCAGCTGGCGGACGATGGACAAACCAAGGCCGTTGCCTTCATTTGTCTTGCTGAAGGGGTTGCTCTCCTGCTCGAAGGGTTCGAAGACCCTCTTGCGGAATGCCTCGCTGATGCCGCACCCATTGTCCTCCACACTGAAGACGAAGGCGCCGTAGCCGTCGACCTGGCAGGTCTTCTGAACGACCTTCAGGATGATCCTTCCTCCCTCCGGTGTGAATTTGATGGCATTCTGGACCAGATTGGTCAGGACCTGGGTCAGCCTCTGGCGGTCACAGCTCACCATGGTATCCACCAGGCCGGACGTGTCCACGATAAAGTTCTGGCTCCTGGCCTCGGCCATGGGCAGCATGATGGTGCCCACCTCCCGGATGAGAGCCGGAAGATCCTCGGGCTGATCCTCCAGCATGACCCGGCCGCTCTCGATCCGGACCAGGTCCAGGACCTTGTTGACAAGGCCCAGCATATGAGCACTGGACATTCGGATCTTCTCCAGGTAGTCCCGCATCTCCTTCTCCGGGACGCCCTCGTCCAGAGCCAGGCGGGTGAAGCCCATGATGGCGTTCATGGGCGTGCGGATGTCGTGGGACATGTTGGAGAGGAAGGCCGTCTTGGCGTCGTTGGCCTGCCTGGCCTCCTTGAGGGCGATCTCCAGGGCCTCCAGGGCCTTGTCACGCTCCATATGGAGGCGATGGATCACCGTCCGGTCGTCCTCCAGCTTCTTGAAGCACATAAGAGCCCGGGTCGGACGTCCAGTGTCGTCCCTGGTCGAGACACGGAACTCCACCGCCCGCCACTTGTCCTGGCCGACCGAGTAGCAGATCTCAAAGCTGTCATCCTCCGACAGCCTCTCCACGATATTGGGAATGGATCCCTCCCGGATCCGCCATTCGGCCAGCCCCTTGTCCAGCCGCTCCCGGCAGTACTGCTCGTTGAGCTCGGAATAGACGCCTCCCGGGGGCAGGCCCAGCGTGCCCTCGTTCGAAGAGTACACCAGCCGGCTCCGGTCCCGGATCAGGTCCACCTCAAACACCAGCATATATCTGGAAATGAGGGCATTCACCACACCTTCCGTCCCCTCCGACTTGCAGATGGTCTCCACCACACAGTTCAGCTCGCGGCCGCCCGGCATGGCCAGCTTTACCGGGATCGACTGGATTCCGACGGGCTCCCCTTCCAGGATGTCCTCCTTGGTGCGGCGCCGGCACCGCTGCCGTGCGTCCAGGCTGGTGCAGTTGGTGCAGCGCTCCAGGGTTCCCCAGATGCTGTAGCAGGGAGGGCCGTACCGGATATTTCCGTCGTTGCAGGTGGAAATGTCGATCTCCCGGCATGCCACAGGTTCGACCAGGCGGGCCGCGTCGTAGAGGCCGCGAAGATTGTCGAGCAGGGTATTCATTTCCGAAAGCGTGTATGTCTTGATCTCCATAGCCAGTCTCATCCTCCTTTCGGTTTTTCAAGATTGCGCCGTCTCCGCCCTGACAGCCGGAGGGCGGCTGGCAGCATTTACTCTCAACCGGCGGGCTGTTCCCGCCGTTCTCCCCTCTCAGATCAGCACATATCTGGCGAGTCTCTCCGCCGCCTCCCGGATCCGGCTCTCGGGGGAGGCCAGGTTCATGCGCACGGTGCACTCGCCGCCGAAGGGTCTGCCGTCCTGGATGGCCACGCCCACGCGCCAGGCTGCCGCGAGCAGTTCGTCCAGGGTCTTCCCGTGTTCTTCGCACCAGTGGGTGCAGTCCAGGAACATCATGTAGGTCCCCTCGGGTTCGGAGAACTCGATGCCGGGGGCATTTTTCCGCAGACACCCGCTCATGATCCGGACGTTACCGGCGATGACCTGGGAGAGTTCATCCACCCACACGCCCCCGTTCTCGCTGAAGGCCGCGATGGCGGCGTGCATGGACAGGACGTTCATGGAATTGTAGCAGGTGACGGACGACTCACGGAGGACCCGGCTCCTGAGCCAGGGATCGTAGATGACGTGGTAGCTCCCGATGAGGCCTGCCAGGTTGAAGGTCTTGGACGGGGCATAGAAGGCTGCCGTGTGGCTGCGGGCGTAATCGCTGACCGACTGGGTCGGAATGTGGGTGTGCCCCGGCAGGATGATGTCGGACCAGATCTCGTCGGAAATGACGTAGACCTGGTGCCTCTCAAAGATGTCCATGGCCCGCTCGATCTCCTCCCGCGTCCAGACGCGGCCGCAGGGGTTGTGGGGGGAGCAGAAAACGGCGGCGCGGATGTCATTTTCCACGATTCTCCGCTCCATGTCCTCATAGTCCATGCGCCAGACGCCGGCCCCGTCGCGGCGGAGGGGGCTGTGGACGATCCGGTAGCCGTTGCCGGTCAGGGCACCCGTGAAACCGATGTAGGTGGGCGAGTGGAGCAGGACCTTGTCGCCCCGGGTACAGACCGCGTTCAGGGCGGAAATGACGCCCCCCAGCACACCGTTCTCATAGCCGATGGCTTCCCGGGTCAGTCCCTGCACGCCGTTCCGCTTCTCCTGCCAGCCGATGATGGCCTTATAGTACTCGTCGCTCGTCCCGTAATAGCCGAAGGCGGGGTGCCTGGCTCTCAGAATGACAGCCTCCTGGATGTCAGGCAGCGTCGGAAAATTCATATCCGCCACCCACATGGGGATGGCGTCCCAGCCCTCTTCGGGCGCGCCGGGGCAGCCTGGCTTTCCCAGACCGTCCACCGCGATGGCATCTCTGCCGGACCGCTCCAGAATACTGGTAAAATCGTAAGTCATAATTCCACCTCCATCAGGCAGCCATGGTCTGCATTGTCATGAAAACCCTTCAAATTTATGACAGACAGGAGTATTTTTCATGGACTTTTTTTTCATCCTGCATTATAATATTGAGCCGACTCTTAGTGTATGTCAATGAAGAAACCCGACTTTCTTACGGAAGAAACCAATGAAGAAAAAAAACGGCCCAAGGCCCCTGTTATTGAAAATTCTTCCCTTTCTGATCATAGCGGCGGCAATCGTCTTTCTCCACCAGACGGTCAGCATCGGGGAACAGTCAGATACGGTCTCCGGGGAAGGCGCGGAGGAAGTGACTGTGGACAGTATTTCCTCCCTGGCCAGCAATATAGGCGATCAGCTGGAGGCAACGGCGACGCCCACCCCGACGCCGACGCCCACTCCGACGCCGACACCGACGCCCGAGCCTGTGGACGAGGCGCTCCTGCTTCGGCAGACGCTGGATGACATCAGCACCCACGACATGGCCGGCTACCTCTCCGAGATGCCCGCCGAGGACTCGGACATTGTCAGCACAGCCACGGAGATCTACACCTACGAGCAGATGGCCAAGGACATCTACTTCCTCTCCCAGCGTTATCCCGGTCTCTTCTTCACCAATATCCTGGGGACGACCGTGGACGGCAGGGCCATCTACGAGGTGATCATCGGCAATCCCGCCTCCACCCACCACGTCCTGATCCAGTACTCCATCCACGCCAGGGAGTACATCAACACCCTCCTGGCCATGTGCCAGCTGGAGGACTACCTGAAGAACATGACGGCCGGCGCCCTCTACGGCGAGAAGGCCTACCCGGACCTCTTCTCTGACATCTGCATCCACATGATCCCCTGCTCCAACCCGGACGGCATGACCATCAGCCAGCTGGGAGCGGAGGGGCTCAGGACCCAGGAGGCCAAAGACACGCTCCAGGCCTGCTATGAATTCGACGTAGCTTCCGGCCGGGCGGGGGACTTTGACACCTACTGCCGGCGCTTCAAGGCCAACGCCAACGGCGTGGACCTCAACAAGAACTTCGACGTGGGCTGGGACATCTACGCCGGCGGTCCCACGCAGCCTTCCTACGAGGGCTACCACGGAACGGCGGCCGCCTCCGAGCCGGAGACGCAGGCCATTCTGTCGGTGACCGAGACCTACCCTGTGATCGTGGTCATTTCCTACCACTCGGAGGGTGACATCATTTTCTGGAACTACGAGCTGGAGGACGAGCAGCTCCTGGCCTTTAACCAGCAGCTGGCCGACAATCTGGCCATGATCACCGGCTACACCAAACGGATCTCCAAGAAATACAACGCCAGCCTCTCCGGCGGCTGCTCCGACTACTACGTCTGGGAGGAAGGGCGGATTGCCCTCACCATCGAGACCGGTCAGGACACCTGCCCGATCCGCATCAACGTCTTCCCCAACATCTGGCGGGACAACCAGTACGTCCTGCCCATGCTGGCCAGCCTCTACGGGTGACCGGCGCATAAGAGAATGATCAGCGCTCCATTTCTCCGCCGCGCGGCAGGGATGGAGCGTTCCTTTTCGGAAAATGCAGACAGGCGCAGCCCGGCACCCGTGCATATCCCGGATCCGGCCTGCTGCCTCTTTCTGGCTTCGGCCGGCTTCTGTCCGGTCGGACACATATCTCTACACGGAAAATCGTCACTGCAAGCAAAGGAGTCTCCATGGAATACAAAGGTTACCCCGTCGAAATCATCCGCAGCAGCCGGAAAACGCTCTCGCTGGAGATCGCGCCAGGCCCCTCCATCCGTGTCCGGGCGCCTTACCGGATGCCTCTCCGTGAGATCACAGCCTTCATGCGCCAGAAATCCTCCTGGCTGGACGACCATCTCGCAAAAGCCGCCCGGCGGGAAGAACGCGTCGAAGCCGCGGGCACCTTACCGGAAGCCGAGCTTGACCGCCTGGGAGACCTGGCCGTCGACTATTTCAGCGCGGGCGTCGCCAGGCTGGCCCCCAAGGTGGGCGTCACCTACGGCAGGATCACCATCCGCTGGCAGAAGACCCGCTGGGGCAGCTGCTCCTCCAAGGGCAACCTCAACTTCAACGCCCTGCTCATGCTGGCGCCGCCGGAGGTCCGGGACTACGTCATCGTCCACGAGCTCTGCCACCGGCTGGAGATGAACCACTCTCCCCGCTTCTGGGCCGAGGTCGCCCGGGTCATGCCGGGCTATCGGGACCAGCTGAAGTGGCTCAAGGTCCACGGAAGCGAGCTCATGGTGGCAGCAGGACTCAGGTAAGACACCTCCGGTCACTAAGCAGTATACCATAATTCCCACCAGACCGGTCTGTTTTTGCCGCAGTCTTTACCCGGCCTTCGCTTGTCCGGACTTCCTCCATGGATGTTTCAGCCGCAGCGTGATATGATAAAATAGTACCATCGACAAGACACTCTCTCCGCTGCCGCCGGCAGCCTGAAAGGACTTTCCATGCATCAGCTCATGACTTCCCGGGAAATGGCCCGTATCTCCTGCCCCTCCTGCGAGGGCTGCGGCGACTGCTGCCGCGGCATGGACGACACTATCCACCTGGATCCCTACGATATATACATTCTCTGCAAGGGCCTCTCGACTACTTTTGACAGCCTGCTGGAGAAACGGATCGGCCTCCACGTGGAGGAGGGGCTCGTCCTGCCCCACCTTCTCATGGGGAAAAATGAAGCCTGCACCTTCCTCGGCCCCGACGGCCGCTGCGGCATTCACGCCATCCGGCCCGGCTTCTGCCGGCTCTTCCCGCTGGGCCGCGAGTACGACGGCGAGGGCTTCGGCTACTTCGTGGTCGAGGGCGGCTGCCCGCGGCCCGGCAAGTCCCCCGTCCGGATCCGCAAGTGGCTGGATATTCCGGAGCTCGGCCGCTGGGAGGCTTTCGTTTCCGACTGGCACTACTTCACCGGGGACGTGAAGAAACTGCTCCGGGCCGGAGAAAATGCAGACCTCAACCGCCGGATCGCCCTCTTCCTCCTGGAGACCTTCTACGTCACGCCCTACCGGACCGGAGAGGATTTCTACGCCCAGTTCTACGAACGGCTCGAGACGGCCGCCTCGGCCCTGCACCTGAGTGACTGACACTGAATCCGCCGGCGCAAGCATCGGCAAGAACTTCGGCTCACCCTCCCGTGCCGGAGCGAGCGGCACAGGCGGCTTTCCTCCAACCCCAGCTCCCGCTGCAGGTCCCTGCATGCCTGAACGACAGTACTTCCTCACCATGGAGAAACAATATGCTGAATAAAAAAAGGCCTGAGGCCACCTCTCCCCTGACCGCCAACTACCACACCCACACCTGGCGCTGCAAGCACGCCAAGGGCACTGAGCGTGAATACGTCGAGACCGCCATCGCCGCCGGGATGAAGATCCTGGGCTTTTCGGACCACACCCCCTACCCCTTCCCGGGCGGCTACTGCTCCGGCTTCCGCATGGAGGTGGACAAGCTGGAGGGCTACGTGACGGTCGTGAACGACCTGCGCCGCGAGTATGCGAGCGACATTGAGATCCACCTGGGCCTGGAGGTCGAGTACTATCCGGCCTACTTCGACGACCTTCTGCGCCTCCTTGAGCCCTACGGCATCGAGTACATGCTGCTGGGGCAGCATTTCATCCGCGACGAACTGGGCGGGTCCTACAGCGGCATCCCGTCCTTCAGCACCGAGAAGCTCCGCCGCTACGCCTTCGAGCTCTGCGAGGCCATGAAGACCGGCCGCTTCCTCTGCCTGGCCCACCCCGACCTGTTCAACTACGTCGGCCCCCGCACCACCTACCTCCGGGAAATGAAGCCCGTCATCGAGACCGCCAACGCCCTCCAGATCCCCCTGGAGATCAACCTCCTGGGCCTTAGCTCGGGGCGCCACTACCCCAATGAGACCTTCTGGAAACTGGCCGGCGAGATGGGCGCGACCGCCATCCTCGGCTGCGACGCCCACACCGCCGCCGCCCTGAACGACCCGAAGGTCCTGGCCGACGGCCGGGCGCTGGCCGCAAAGTACGGACTGCGGGTCATCGACACG
>CACXEL010000094.1 GCA_902766655.1 uncultured Lachnospiraceae bacterium
AAGACCCGGACTTTTCGAAGCCCGGGTCTTTGTTTCATCCGATATAAAAGACTGCCGCACTAATCACTTAGTGCGACAGCCCCTTTTCTTTTACTTCCGATACCTGTGACGGGCCGGAAGACGGCAGCCAAAGCCGAAGACCAGCCAATCTTTTACTCCCGGCACACGAAACGGGCCGGATGGCGGCTGCGGGCAGACGGATCCAGGGGCCGGCTGTTCTGTTATGATTGGCTCATGAGTTCTATGGTCTCATTTTTCGGGCCATATCCGAAAACGTGCTTTTGGATTGACATAAAAAAGCAAAGGTGATTTAATCGTAGGCAGTGAGGAGAGCAGCATCTTCGTCTCCTGAGACGGCGCGGGGCGCCCGGGGAGGCGGATTGGGAGAAAGGAAGACAGATTTGAGAGTTATCGCCGGAAGTGCAAGATCAATGCCCATCAGGACTGTCAAGGGGTTGGATGTCCGTCCCACCACGGACCGGACCAAGGAGACCCTGTTCAATATCCTGGCCCCGTGGATTCCGGGCTGCAGTTTTCTCGACCTCTACGCGGGGAGCGGCGCCATCGGGATCGAGGCCCTGAGCCGCGGCGCGAGGCGCGCGGTCTTTGTGGAGCAGTCGAGGCGGGTGCAGGAGCTCATCAGAGAGAACCTGACATTCACCAAACTGATCGATCGGGCAACCATCGTCAAGGGCGACGTGAACGCGGTCCTCAGGACCCTGGAGGGCAAGGGGAAGTTCGACGTCATTTTCATGGATCCCCCCTTTGACCACGGGCTCGAGAAGGAGACTCTCCGGATCCTCACGGAGTGCGACCTCCTGGAGGAGGACGGCATCATCGTGGTCGAGGCCTCACCGAAGACGGACTTCTCCTACCTGGCGGACATGGGCTACAGCAAGGTCAAGGAGCGGGTCTACGGGATGAGCCAGCACATCTTCCTGAAGATGGCAGACCGGGCTTGAGATGAGAGGCGGCCCGCAAAACGCGATGGCACCCTCCGCTTGCCTGAAGCTCAGGATGGGCTTTAGATGAGGGAGACGCGCATCCGCGTTCCCTGATTGCAAGGAGGGGCCGCAAGAGCAGGCGCCGCGCGTCTGCGCCAGGCATCAGATGCAGATCCGAGGCAGAATTATGACATCAGTTAGGGGAGCCGCACAGGGCTCCGAAAGGCGGAAAAGATGAGAAGAGCAGTCTACCCCGGCACCTTCGATCCGGTCACCAACGGGCACCTGGACATCATCCGGAGGGCCTCCCAGCAGTTCGACGAGGTCATCGTCGGCGTTCTGGTCAATTCGCAAAAAACTCCGTTGTTTTCTACTGAAGAACGTGTTAATATACTTAAAGAAGTAACCAGCGATATTCCGAATGTCGTGGTGCGTTCATTTTCAGGACTTTCGGTCAATTTCGTGGAGGAATGTCAGGCTCAGGTGATCATCAGGGGCCTTCGGGCCATCACGGACTTCGAGTATGAGCTCCAGATGGCGCAGACCAACCGGATCCTGAATCCGGGGATCGACACCATGTTCCTGATCACGTCCCTTGAGTATGCTTATCTGTCTTCCACGACAGTCAGGGAGGTCGCCGCATTCGGGGAGGATGTCGGCAGGTTCGTCCCGCCCGTGGTCGCCGAGGCCATGAGGAGAAAATACCTGGAAAAAAAGGCACAGACGGAAGGCTGACCCCGGGAGAGGGTGAGCCAAAGCGGACTGCCCAGGTGGTCCGGTCGGGCCGGGAGAAAAATAATAATAAGGAGAGTGGTGCGTTATGGCCAGCAGAATCGAGCAGATCATTGAAGAAATCGAAGAATATGTAGACAGCTGCAAGTTCCAGCCCCTGTCTACGACCAAGATCGTAGTCAACAAAGAAGAGCTTGAAGAGCTACTCCGTGAGCTTCGCCTGAAGACGCCGGACGAGATCAAGAGATATCAGAAGATCATTTCCAACAAGGACGCGATCCTGGCGGATGCCCAGGCCAAGGCCGACGGCATCGTGGCCAACGCGGAGGCCAGGGCCAAGGAGCTGGTCAGCCAGCATGAGGTCATGCAGCAGGCTTACGCCCAGGCCAACGAGACGATCAACAAGGCCAACGCAGAGGCCCAGCAGATCCTTGATTCCGCCCAGCAGGACGCGAACAATATCCGCTACTCAGCCATCACCTATACGGACGATATGCTCGCCAACATGGAAGCCATCATGGGCAACACCATTTCCGAGTCGCAGGAGAGGTACAATGCCTTCTTCGGATCTCTGCAGGATGCCTACAACATTGTCCGTCAGAACCGTCAGGAGCTTGCGCCGCAGGCTGCCCGCGCCGAGGAGTCACCCGCTGCCGCCACTTCCTACGATGACTATGATGAGGATGTCAATCTGGACGAGGAAGACTGATCCAAATTGAGTGAGATACAGTCGGGGATGTTCTAAGGAGCGTCCCCGCCTTTTTTTACGCGAAGCACTTCAGCCCGCCATTTTGGGCGGAAGGCGCTTCTCACAGTTACCCGCAGGCCCTTCCCGACGCCATGTGCCGGGGAAATGCATGCATGACAGATCACAGACCAAAGGGCCGGTGCTGTGCCAGAAATAAGGGAGGAACGTAAAATGCAGGAACTTCAGCCTGAAAATGTCTTTACTTTTTTCGAGGTGATTTCTTCCATACCCAGGGGATCGGGCAATACCAAGGCCATCTCCGATTTTGTGGCGGGCTTTGCCAGGGAGCGCGAGCTTGACTACGTCCAGGACAAGCTGGGCAACGTCCTGATCCGCAAGGGAGCTACCCCGGGCTACGAGGAGGCACCGGTGGTGATCCTCCAGGGCCATATGGACATGGTCTGCGCCAAGACACCTGAGAGCACCCACAATTTTGAGACGGATCCCCTGACGCTTGTCGTGGAGGATGACTATCTGTACGCCGAGGGTACCACGCTCGGCGGCGATGACGGCATCGCCGTGGCCTATATGCTGGCTATCCTTGACGACGACGAGATCGCCCATCCTGCTCTTGAGTGCCTCTTCACTGTGGACGAGGAGACCGGTCTTCTCGGCGCTGCGGGCCTGGATGTCTCCATCTTAAAGGGCAAGCGCATGATCAACCTGGATTCCGAGGACGAGGGCGTCTTCACGGTCGGCTGCGCAGGCGGTATCCGTGTGGATTCCGTCATTCCCGTGACCCGCGCCGTGGTCCGGGGCTTCCCGGTCCTGGCAGAGATCCGGGGCCTCAAGGGAGGTCATTCCGGCGAGATGATCGATAAGAGCCGGGCCAACGCCTTAAAGCTCATGGGCCGTCTCCTCTATGAGCTGAACGATGCCTTCGCCATCTCCCTCTGCGACGCCACGGGCGGCGAGAAGGACAATGCCATCCCGACCCTGGCCAGGGCCAGATTCGTCATCGACGAGGACGATTTCGCCGAGGTCAAAAAGTATATCGACAAGTTCCAGGAGAACCTTCGCAAGGAGTACGCCGGCTCCGATGACGGAATCAGCATCACGGTCGAGGGCGGCCGGACCCACAAGGTATCCGCCATGTCCCCGGACAGCCAGGACCGCGTCATCGGCTTCCTCATGCAGGTGCCCTACGGTGTCTGCAACATGAGCGGCCTCACGGAGGGGCTGATCCAGACCTCCAACAACGTCGGCATCATGCGGACCGGCGAGGACAAGTTCGTCTCCACCTCCCTGATCCGCAGCTCCGTCCTCTCCCAGAGAGATGCTCTGGCAGCCACCATCCGGAACCTGACCGAGCTGCTCGGCGGCACCGCCCGCGAGAAGGAAGGCTATCCGGCCTGGGAGTTCAACCCCGATTCCCCGCTCAGGGATACCATGATCGCCGTCTACCAGCAGATGTATGAGGACGATCCCATCATCACCGTCATTCACGGCGGTCTTGAGTGCGGTATCTTCTATGAGAAGATCAAGGATCTGGACGCTGTCTCCATCGGACCGGACCTTCTGGATATCCACACACCCGGCGAGAAGCTTTCCATCTCCTCCGCCCAGCGTGTCTGGAATTTCCTTCTGAGCGTGCTGGCTTCCCTGGCCGCCTGACCTGCTTAGCCCGAAACCCGGCCGGGGGCTATGGCCATCGCAGAGATGGCTGGCCCCGAGGGAGGTGCCTATGGAAATACAGCTCTGGAGAGAGATTCTCCACCCCTATGAGCAGGCAGTGGCCGAGCTGATGGTCAAGTTCCGGTCACTCAGGGAGGAATACCGGCGCAACAACCAGTATTCCCCCATTGAGAATGTCTACGGACGCGTCAAGTCGGTCTCCAGCATTCTCGAGAAGATGCAGAGAAAGAACGTTCCTTTTGAGCGCATGGAGGCGGAGATCGAAGACATCGCCGGCATCCGCATTATCTGTCAGTTCGTGGAGGACATAGAGGCGGTGGCCCGGGTGATCGAGTCCCGCACCGATATGCGGGTCATCAGTCTCAAGGACTACCTGACCAACAAGAAGAAGAGCGGATACCGCAGCTTCCATGTTATCATTTCCTATACCGTGCAGACCATTCACGGCCCCAAGGATCTTCTGGCGGAAATCCAGATCCGGACCATGGCCATGAACTTCTGGGCGACGACCGAGCATTCGCTCCAGTACAAGTACAAGGGGCGTATTCCGGAGCACATAACCGAGCAGCTGCAGGAGATCGCGGACGCCATCTTCACCATGGATACGGCCATGGGGCTCGTCAGGAGTGAAATCATCGACTCCCAGTTGGACTCCCAGCTCCAGACAGAGCTGGTCCGGGGGATCCTTACCTCTATCGAGAACCTCTACCGGGTGGAGAGCGCCCGGGAGGTGGAGAAGATCCAGACCGAATTCTACGAGATTTTCAAGTCCGGCGATCTGGATGAGCTGCGGCGGTTCCAGCGGCAGCTGGATATCATCGCCGAAGGTGCCCGGGCCCAGTCCGTGGAGGACAGGCTGACGGGTCTTGACAGAATCATTTGATATAAGGAGCAGCCTTGACACAGTCATCCCCGGCCGGCATCTGTCCGGCCGGCTATCTCGTAAAAATGAATAGATTACTCGGGAAAGACTATCCGGCCTACTGCGATAGTCTTTCCTGTCTGTCTGTCAGAGGCCTCCGGCTCAATACTCTCAAAATGTCGCCGGAGGCTTTTTCACGCCTCGCCCCCGGTCTCGGCAGCCTTGCGCCCCTTCCCTGGATCGAAGAAGGCTTCCGCCCGGACGAGGCCTCCTACGGGCAGCTGGCCAGACATCCCTATTACTACGCCGGCCTTTACTATCTCCAGGAGCCGTCTGCCATGACGCCTGCCTCCCGGCTGCCGGTGGAACCCGGCGACCACGTGCTGGACCTCTGCGCCGCTCCCGGCGGCAAGACGACCCAACTGCTCATGCGCCTGAAGGGACAGGGCGCACTCCTGGCCAACGACGTCTCCGCAAGCCGTGCCCAGGCCCTCAAGCGCAACCTCCAGCTGGCCGGTGCGGTCAACGCTTTCGTGACAGCCGAGGAGCCGGAGAGACTGGCCGACCGCTTTGCGGGGCATTTCGATGCGGTCCTTGTGGACGCCCCCTGCTCCGGCGAGGGCATGTTCCGCCGTGAGCCGGCCATGGTGCGCGCCTATGAGGAGAAGGGGCCGGATTATTACGCGCCCATCCAGGCCAGGATCCTGGAGGCGGCTGCCAGGATGCTGCGGCCGGGCGGCCATCTCATGTTCTCCACCTGCACCTTCTCGCCGGAGGAAAATGAAGCCAACGTCCTCCGCCTGTTGGAGAGGCATCCTGACCTTCACCTGGTGCCCATTGAGCCCTGGTACGAGGGATTCGCGCCCGGTGCGTTGGCGGGGGCGGAGCAATGTGTCCGCATTTACCCGCACAGGATGGACGGGGAGGGGCAGTTCATGGCGCTTTTCAGGAAGGACGGCGTGAAGAGCCCGAGAAAGCCGCAGAAACCGGTGTACACCGAGCTGGTCGGCGGTCTCTTCCGCCTGCCGGAGGGTATGCGGCCGGAGAGAGGGCTCCGCTACCTGATGACCGGTCTTGAAGTGGGGACCCAGAAGGGAAAGCGGGTCCTGCCCGCGCAGCCGCTGGCCATGGCCCTCGGCGGCCGCATGTGGCCTGCGCTTCTGGACCTGCCGGTCGGGGACACACGTGTGGACAAATACCTGAAGGGCGAGACCATCGAAGCAGCTCCCGGGGAGATCGTGAAGGGAGACGGCCCGCCGGCGGACCTGCCCTCCGCCATTGAGCGGAAGGATGTCCTCGTCACGATGGACGGCCTGCCCCTTGGCTTTGGGGCATATAACCGGGGCATGGTGAAGAACAGACGACCTGCCGGATGGAGGAAGACATGAATATCCTTGATTTTGAAGCCGTCATATTCGACATGGACGGGACGCTGATCGACTCCATGGGGATGTGGCACGACATAGATATCGAATATCTTGGCCGGTTCGGCCTCGACGTGCCGGAAGACCTGCAGAAATGCCTGGAGGGTCTCCGCTACGAGGAGGTGGCTTCCTATTTCAAGGAGCGGTTCGGCATCCGGGATTCCATCGAGAAGATCGGTCAGGACTGGCTGGACATGGCCGAGCACAAGTACAAGCACGAGGTGGCCTTCAAGCCCGGCGCCCTGGACTTTCTGCGCTATATCCGCCGGGCGGGGCTTCGGACAGCCATAGCTTCCAGCAACCACATGGACCTGATCGAGAAGATCCTGACGGCCAGGGGCCTTCGGGAGGACTTCGACAGCCTCATCACCTGCGACGACGTGAAGGCGGGCAAGCCGGATCCTGCGGTCTACCTGACGGCGGCCTCCTCCCTGGGCGTCGCACCTGAAAAGTGCCTTGTATTTGAGGATATACCTGCCGGTATTCTTGCCGGGAAAAGGGCCGGCATGACCACGATCGCGGTCCAGGACAGCTATTCCGCAGGGATGGAGGCGGAGAAGCGGGCGATGGCGGATGGGTTCATTTCCGACTACAGGGAGCTCATGGACTGAAGGGATATCCAAAAAAATAATGCACGTTCGGGCAAGCTATGTTAAAATAGTTCGCCAGAGATATAAAAGGAGAGAAGAGCGTTGAAAAAAGCGGGCAAGGGCGAGTACGGTTATTTCAGGTGGGAGCGTTTCAGGAGGTCCCTGATCTCCGGCATTCTGCTGATCGCAGCCGGCGTGATCATCGTCACCGGCATTATCATGCACGGGAATCTCCGGAACATATTCACCGTCTTCGGCATGGTCATGATGATTCCTTTTGCCATGTCCCTGACCGGCACCATCATGGTCTTTCTCCACAAGTCCCTGCCGGAGGACCGGTATAACGCCATCCATGAGCGGGAGGGTTCTCTGCTTATGGCTTACGAGCTATACGTGACCAACGAGAAGGGGAACTCCATGCTGGACGCCGTCGCCATCTGCGGCAGCGAGATCGTGGGCCTGGTGTCCGAGAAGCGTTCGGACAAGGACTTCACGAAGGAATATATCACCAAGGTCATGCGCCAGAACGGCTACAAGGTCAACGTCCATCTCATGGACTCCCTGCCCAGGTTCCTGGAACGCATGGACTCCCTCAACGAACACGCCGATTCGCTCCGGGAAGGCATCGCCTTCAGGAAGGACGAGCGGTACCCGGACTACACGCGGGAGGAGCTCATCTGGCACCTCCTCACCCGCATCTCTCTTTGATATGAAGGAAATCGTGATCAGCGCCCGTGACGAGGGCGGCCGGCTTGACAAGTACCTGAAGAAGCTCCTGCCCGGCGCCTCGGGCGGCTTTCTCTACAAGATGCTCCGGAAGAAGAACATCACCCTGAACGGCGGCAAGGCCCAGGGGACCGAGGTCCTGAAGGCCGGCGACCGCATCCGCGTGTTCTTCTCCGACGAGACCTACGACAAATTTTCGTGCGCAGCCGGGAAGAGTGATTTTCCGGATCACCCGCTGGATATCATCTACGAGGATGAGGACTTCATTTTCGTGAACAAGCCGTGCGGGATGCTGACCCAGAAAGCTTCCCCGGAGGATATCTCCCTGGCCGAATACCTGCCCGGATACCTTCTGGCCCGCGGGAAGCTGACCGCCGAGGAAATGCAGACCTTCCGCCCGGCCCCCATGAACCGCCTGGACCGCAACACGAGCGGTCTCGTCCTGTGCGCCAGGACTCGCCCTGCGGCGGCTTTTCTGGCGGAGATCCTGCGGGAGGACGGAGACGACCGGCGGGTCAGCAAGGAATATCTGACGATCACCGAAGGCCGGCCCCGGAACACGGAGCGCGCCACGGTCTACTACAGGAAGGACACTGCCGGCAATAAGGTGACCGTATTCGGAAGGCCCTTTGAGGGGGCAGGGGAGATGGTCACGGGATGGCGGACGGAAGATTCGGGAGACGATTTTTCTCTGGTGCGCGTGAGGCTCTATACGGGCCGGCCGCACCAGATCAGGGCGCACTTGGCTTTCGCGGGGACACCGGTGATCGGGGACCGCAAATACGGCGACGCGCCGGTCAACCGGGAGATGGAGCGGGCCTTCGGCTTGCGGCACCAGCTGCTCCACGCGGAGCGGGTCTCATTTTCCGGGATAGAGGGCAGGTTCGGGCGGCTTGACGGCAGGACCTTCACATCGCCCCTGCCGGATGACTTTGTCAGAATCATGAAAGGGCTTAGACTGTCAGAACATGAAGGATAAGGAAGAAAAGAAAAAGAGGGCCTGGGACGAGGATTACGACGACGGGCTCATCGAGGGAATCGATTTCCCGGAGGCCAACGAGGACGTGGACGAGGCCTATGAGGCCCGCCGCGCCGCCCGCAAGGAGCGGCTCATGCAGAATAAGGCTGACGGGGCAGTCAGCAGGTCCCTGCTCCGGGAGATCAAGGAGGATATCATCCTGCTCCTTGTCACGGTGGCCGTCGTTCTCGCCCTCAACAACTTTGTCATCATAAACGCCAAGATCCCCTCCGCGTCCATGGAGGATACCGTCATGGAGGGAGACCGGATATTCGGGTACCGCCTGGCCTATGCTTTCCATGAACCGGCCAGATACGATATCGTCATTTTCAGGTATCCGGACGAT
>CACXEL010000095.1 GCA_902766655.1 uncultured Lachnospiraceae bacterium
ATGTCTGCGGTGGAGACGACATGGTATTCTTCGCTGCAGTAGACGTCCTCCCGGTCGTCGAAGCTGCCGTACACATACAGCCTGCCGTCAGGCATGACGTGTCCCTCGCTGTCCGGGACGTGGAACTGTAAAGGCAGGATCGGATTCCTCTGATTTCGGTGTTTCATGTCTGCTCTCCTTTCCGCTGATTGCGGAATGAACTCCGCGATGGCCTCTTCCCTCTTTTTTCCGCCGGGCGGCCGCTCTTTTCAGGTTGACTGTATTATATCAGAACCCGTGAGACTGCAAAATATGATATAATGACATCTCAGACATGATTTTTACGACATATATGCCACGGAGCGTCGCTCAGCTGCAGGAATATGAGCAGACGCCTGCTCCGCGCTGAGTCAACAAGCATATCCCCTATTGTCTATGCAAACCGGGCATTCAGGAGATGTCTGCATTTTCTGACGCTTCGGTACACCAGGGAGTCCCGATATGAAGCTTTCCCATTTTTTCCGCTTCGCCGCCTTCGGCGTGAGGACCATTCTCCTCAGAAGAAAAGACCCCATCCTGGGCACCGTGATCGTCACGGACAAGTGCAACCTCCACTGCAGGCACTGCTCCGTCAACAACATCACCGCCATCGTCCACCCCTACGCGCAGATCCGCCGGGAAATGCAGACACTCTACGACATGGGCGTCCGGATCCTGTTCTTCTGCGGCGGTGAGACCTTCCTCTGGCGGTACGGAGAACGCACGCTCCGGGACCTGGTGGTCGAGGCCAAAGCCATGGGCTTCCTGATCGTGAACGTGGTCACCAACGGGACATTTCCCATCGATCTTCCGGAGGCGGACCTGATCCTCCTGAGTCTGGACGGTGACCGGAAGCGCCACAACATGATCCGCGGCGACACCTACGATACCATCATGGCCAACATCGCCGCTGCCACGGCCGACAATATCTGCTTCTACATGGCCATCAACCAGATCAACAAGGACAGCATCGAGGACGTCTGCCGCCAGGCGCGGGATACCAAAAACGTCCGGGCAGTCTCCTTCAATTTCCACACACCCTATCCGGACACCAGGGAGCTGGCGCTCAGCCGGAAAGACAAGGCCGCCTGCTGCCGGACCATCGTCCGGATGATGAAGGAGGGTGCTCCGGTCTTCAACCTGAAAAGCGCCTTCCCCTACCTGATCGACAACCGTTTCCCCACGCCCTGTCACCAGTGCGTCGTGATTGAGAACGGAAAAGTGTCCACCTGCGGACGATGCATAGAAGTGCCCGGGCTCTGTGATGAATGCGGCTACTTTTTTGTCGCGGAGTATACCCTTCTCTTTAAGGGAGACCCGAGGATCATTTTTGAAATGCTCTGCACCTATCTGAGATTTATCTAGGAGCCCTATGAGTCTTACCACTACGCTCACAAGGATCTGGCTGACACGGACGCTGCGGCCATTTACCTTCAAAAATGAATACGACCGCTCTCTGCCCTACGGTGACTGCCGGAGCCTGGGACTCTACGTCCACATCCCCTTCTGCAGGAGCCTCTGCGATTTCTGCCCCTACTGCAAGGTGCGGTACGAAAAAGATCTTTGCGATGAATACATGGATGCCCTGATCCGGGAGATCCACATGGTCGGCCGCCAGTATCCGGGCAGGAAAAATGTGACCAGCCTCTATTTCGGAGGCGGAACACCTGCCCTGGCCGCGGGCCGCATCAAAGAGGTCATCGACGCCCTTAAGGAGCACTTCATCATCACCGAAGGCATCGGTCTGGAGCTCCACCCCGGCAATTTGGACAGGGAGACCCTTCAGACCCTCAAGGAGGCCGGCGTCACCAAAATCAGCATCGGCATTCAGTCCTTCCAGTCCAGGTACCAAAAGATCCTTGGAAGAAAACCTGTCGATGCCCGGTCCCTGGCCGCCGCCCTGACGGAGGTCCCCTTCGAGACCGTATCCATGGATTTTATTTTCGCCCTGCCGGGGCAGACTTTCGATGACTTGAAAAGCGATATCGATCTGGCCTTTGCTTCCGGCGCCAACCACGTGGCTATCTATCCCTTCATCGATTTCACCTTCACCAAAAGCCCGGTGAAAGCCATGGCCAGGAAGGAAAAGCGGCTGCTCCTCGACGCGATCACCGGTTATTGCCTGAGCAAGGGATATCACAGAAGCTCTATCTGGACTTTCTCCGCTGAACCGGAGGCAGACTATTCATCCATGACCAGAGAAAACTTTCTGGGCTTTGGGTGCTCGGCCACCAGCCTCCTTGAAAGGCAGTTCAAGATCAACACGTTCGACGTGAATGCCTACTGCGGACGGATCCGCGCCGGGGACCTGCCCACCTCTCTGACCATCCGCTTCACGAGTCGACAGCGGATGATCTACTGGCTCTTCTGGACAGCCTACAGTACACGGGTGGACGAAAAAGATTTTGAGCGCTTTTTCGGCGTCCCTCTCAGGAGAATGTACGGCTTTGAGCTCCGGCTGGCCAGGCTGCTCGGCATGGTCACGGAGCGGAACGGGACCTATGAAATGACCTTAAAGGGAGCCTTCTACTACCACTACTACGAAAACTTCTATACGCTGGCCTACATCGACAAAATGTGGGGCATCATGCGGAAGGAAGCCTTCCCCGAGGGCATAAAGCTTTAAAAAATCCCCTGGACCGAATAATCCAGGGGACCTTTGTTGTCTTCACATTTTTTCAAGATAATCGATCAGATAGAAGTCATCCTTGGCGTTGGCCTTGAAGAAGGTGCCCTCCGGCCCGCCCTCGATCAGCCGGTGGATGATCCGGAAGTCCTTTGCGTTGGCGATCAGCATGTCCGCCCCGGCAGAGCTCGCGATATCGGCTGCCAGGAGCTTGGTGGCCATGCCGCCGACGCTGTAGGAGCTGCCGGTGGACTGCTTGGCGTAGCCCAGCAGGTGCTCGTCGACCGAATCGACGAAGCTTATGAAGCTGGCCTCCGGGTTGACCCGCGGGTCATCCGTGTAGAGACCGTCGATGTCGGAGAGGAGGATCAGGAGGTCCGCCTTGATCAGGGCTGCCACGACCGCGGACAGGCGGTCGTTGTCACCGAACTGGATGTCGTAGGTGGAGACCGTATCGTTCTCGTTTACGATGGGAATGGCACCCAGCGTGAAAAGCTCCTCGAATGTATTGCGGGCGTTGAACCGCATCTCCGGCTCCGTGAAGGTCTCCTTGGACATGAGGACCTGCGCCACGTTCTGGCCGTACTCGGCAAAGAGCTTGTGGTAGATCATCATGAGCTGGACCTGACCGATGGCGGCGCAGGCCTGCTTTTCCATGAGGTTCTGGACCTTCTTGATGCCCATGGCGCCGCGTCCTACAGCGATGGCGCCGGAGGAGACGATGATGACGTCCTTGCCCTGGTTGTGGAGATCGGTCACCTCCCGGGCCAGGATCTCCAGCTTGGGCAGATTGAGCCGGCCGGTCTCCCTGTGGACCAGGGATGCAGAGCCGATCTTGATGACTATTCTTTTTTTATCCTTCAGGCTCTCGCGGCCCTTGATTTCATTTACCTGATGTTCCATGTAGACTCTACTTTAGACTTTCCGCCGTGGGACTCGATCCAGGCAACGCGCTCCTTGTCCATCTCGGACAGCCAGGGATCCTCCTGATACTCGTACCAGCCCTTCCAGTCAAGGTTGTGCTGGACCAGCGCCGCCGTATCTTCCTCGCTGAACACGGTCTTTGCATCATCGCGGCTCGTGCCCAGCTTGCAGTTGGGGGCGAACTCATTCTGGATGACGCAGATCATGGTCCTGCCGGTGTTGAGCTTGATCTCCTCGCCCGTATCCTCGTAGTAGTACTCGACCGGCTCATAGAAGCTGGGCCTGTACCAATGGATGATCTGGGCCTTGCCCCGGGTGATGTAGACGGCCTTGCCGTTGTCCACCGTGTTGAAGTGGAGATAGCCGGTCTTCTGGTAATGATCGTAGTTCTGATACTCGAGGATGATGTTGGTGAAGGCCAGCTGCTTGTCGGCGTCCACGTCCATGTGGGGGGCGCCGTACTCGAAGCGGTAGTAGAGCTGGTCGTCCTCATGGTACTCGAACCAGGGTGCATTGCTCAGATAGCCGGGCGCCACATAGGTGGCCGGCACTGCGTCTTCCCTGATCTCGGACTCCTCGCCCACCCAAACGAATGACAGCTGGGATTCGTAATCTTCCTTGAGGTCCCTCCTGTAGCCCAGGTGTTCAATGACGCCGTCAACTCCCTTGGTGTCGATGTAAGCGTTGTGCGGCGCCGAATTGTAGGTATTGTCCCGGAAGAAATAGCTGTAAGCGTAGTCGGCCAGGCCGGAGACGTTGTCCACATTGTCAGACTCCAGATAAGCCAGGGCATATGCCGCCTGGCCGTAATGGGTGTAGATGGGATCGAAGCCGGCAACGAGAGAAATGAAATAATCGCGGCAGCTTCGAATGGGTCCGATCCGGCCCAGGTCGCTGTAATCCTGGAAGACGGCGCACATGCGGGTGTAGCTGCCCTCAACGACAGACTCATACATGACGTCGGCCTTGGAAATGCCGCTCTGGGGCAGGGCGTCCTTGACATTGTCGATCATGATGGCGAACGGACGTCTCTTTCCGATCTCCTCCTCGACATACTCGCCGGTCAGGATGCTCTTGACATAGCCCTCCGGGATCTCCTCCTGGGGCTCCGGTTCGGGCGTAGCCGTCGGTTCGGCGGTGGGTTCGGGTTCTTCCGTCTTCTCCTCCAC
>CACXEL010000096.1 GCA_902766655.1 uncultured Lachnospiraceae bacterium
AAGATCTCGTTCTCTCTCACCCGCATGGTCCCCGCGATGGCTGCCCTGGCCTCCCTGATATATTTTTCCGCCTCCACACCCTTGGTGTGAAGGGCGGACGGATTACCGTAGTCCGTCAGCATGGTGCGCTGTACGATTTCCGCCACCTCCGGCAGGACCGCCGTGGTGGCCGAATTATCCAGATAAATCTCTCTCATATGACTCCGTCATGGGTTGGGCGCAGTCCTCCGCACCACCCGTTTTATTATTCGAAAAGACAGCCGGGCAGGCTCTTCGGCGCTCTGATGCCCGTCTGTAGAACGCGAAAAACAGCCGTACTCCGTGTTCCTTTTCCGGTCGCCGCGCCTGCCGGCAGCGGCAGCATCCGCATTATAGCATACCTGCAGGGATTTGTGTCCACAAGTTATGGAAGGTTTTTGTTGCGGCTCCGCAGCTGCCCTTTATTCACATTCTTACGACTGCTAAGCTCTTGACCGGCCGGGAAGGAACGGGCCGGTCCTCTGCCTCCGGAGGACAGTTCCTTCATCCTGCATCGGAATTGATGCAAAATGCTCCCGGCCGGGCATGGTTTTCATTTTTCGTTTATGGTATAGTTAGATCATCGCAGCTGTTCATCAAGTACAAGGAGGCCCGTGATGACCAATTACCGCATGCTCATACAGTACGACGGTACCCGCTACAACGGCTGGCAGAAGCAGGGGGATACCGACAATACCATCCAGCAGAAGCTGGAGACCATACTGGCCAGGATGACCGGCGAGCAGGTGGACGTCCACGGGGCCGGGCGGACGGATGCCGGCGTCCACGCCAGAGGGCAGGTGGCCCAGTTCCGCCTGAGCGAGGAGCGCTCTCCCAAGGAGATTCTTGCCTACATCAATGAGTACCTTCCCGACGATATCGGCGTCCTCTCCGTGGACATAGCCGGACCGCGTTTCCACAGCCGCTTCAACGCCACCCGGAAGATCTACCTCTACCGGATCGGCAAGAACAAGGCTGCCCACGTTTTCGACCGCAAGTATATTTACGAGTACCGGGGCGTGTTGGACACAGCAGCCATGAAGGTGGCCACCATCCAGCTGCGCGGGGAGCATGACTTCCGAAGCTTCTGCGGAAACCCCCGCATGCGAAAGTCCACCGTGCGGAACCTCTACGCTATCCATATCCGGGAGACTGAGGACGAGATCGACCTCGAATTCATCGGGGAGGGTTTCCTCCAGTATATGGTCCGGATCCTGGTCGGGACCCTGATCGAGGTAGGCGAAGGCCGCCGCGACCCTCTCTCCATGGATGCCCTCCTGGAAGCCCGGGACCGCACCATGGCGGGTCCAACGGCGCCCGCCTGCGGCCTGACCCTCATGCAGGTGGATTACAATTAATGACTGTTCGTACGGCTCTGCGCCCCGCGCAGGGCCGTTTTCTCATTGCCCCGTACACTTCCTGCATTCCGCAGCACAGCCTGCTTCCATCAGGAATCAGGAGTGCATCCCTGCCCGTGCGGCTACACAAACTCATATTTGGACATGGTGCGGACAGCCTGCCTTTGGTGCCTGTGCGGATGTGCGCACCGCCTGTCGCTGCCGGCCGGAAAATGCAGGCCGCGCCTCACTGAAGCCCTTCCAGCATATACATAAGTATGGACAGCGTCGTGATGGCCGCGGTCTCAGTCCGCAGGATCCGGCCGCCCAGCGTGATGACGTGGGCGCCTGCCTCCCCGGCAAGCTCCGCCTCCGCGGGGTCGAAGCCGCCCTCCGGCCCTATGAAGACCGCCACGCGCTGCCCCGGGCGGATGTCCGCCAGGACCTCCCGCGTCCGGGCCATATTGCCGGCGCACTCGTAGGGCATGAGGATCATGCCAGCCTCTTTCGCCTCCGCCACGGCTTCCTGAAAGGTCATGACGGGTCTTATTTCCGGGATGAGAGCCCTCTTCGACTGCTTGGCCGCGGCCTCCGCGATAGCCTCCCAGCGGGCGATCTTCCCGGCTTCCTTCTTTTTGTCCAGCTTGACCACGGACCTGCGGCAGGCCACCGGGACAATGCAGGCCGCTCCGAGCTCCACCGCCTTCTGGATGATGAGCTCCATCTTATCGAATTTCGGCAGGCCCATGTAGAGGGTGATGCGGCAGGGCAGTTCGGAGGCCGCCTCAGAGACCGCCTCGATATCCGCCAGGACCGCCTCGTCCGTAAAGTCCGCGACATGGCAGGTATAGATCCTGCCGGTCCCGTCCACGGCCTCGATGGCCTCTCCCTTTTTCATTCTGAGCACGTCACGGATATGGTGGGCATCCGCGCCTTCAATGGTGAGCACGTTCCCCGCGATCTGCCCTGGCTCCACAAAAAAGTGATACATATCGCTCCTTCAGTCTGTCATGCCTTGACAGCGACGATGCTCTCCCACTCACCCATGGGAATCTCCTCGATCAGGGAGAGACCTGCCGCGGCGATGGCGTCCAGCACCAGCTGCCGGTGGGTGATCAGGATGCCGGAAGTGACGTAAATCCCGCCCTCAACAAGAAGACCGGGTACAGCCGGCGTGATGCCGGCAAGGATCTCCGCGATGATGTTGGCGGCGACCAGGTCATAGGCCCCGCCTTTGCCGGCGGCGAGGGCAGCCTTCTGCACAGTCTCATCGTCACCGATGTTGCCGGCACAGAAGGCGAAGCTGCCGGGATCAATGCCGTTCTTCTCAAGGTTCTCCCTGAGGGCCGCAGGCACGTTGGGGTCGAGGTCCGTCCCGAAGACAAAGTCCGCCCCGCTCTTCAGGGCGACCAGTCCCAGGATGCCGCTGCCCGTGCCGATATCCAGCACGCGGCTGCCCGGCTTCAGATAGCGGCGGATCCCTTCGACGGCCAGCCTGGTGGACTCGTGCTGCCCGGTCCCGAAGGCCGTGCCCGGGTCCAGGAAGAGCGTGATGTCCGCATCCGTCTCCTCAGCCTCCTCCCAGGAAGGTACGATCTGTACACCGGAGATGGTGAACTGGTGGAAATGCTCCTTCCAGCTGTTGACCCAGTCCTCCTCCCTGGTCCTGCCCTCGGTGATGGTGCCCGGCCCGATATCGCAGTAGGTGGCGATCTCCGCGAGGCCCTCCCGGACCTTCTCCAGGATCTCGGGGATCGTTCCCTCAGGCTCCTCGACGTCCACCGGCCCGGTCCCGGGGTCGTAGGAAGCCGAAACGCTGCCCTCCCCGCCGCTCTCCGCGTCCTTCAGGTAAAATGAGATCCGCGCCCGGTGGTCATCCTCGGGCATTTCCGGCACCACGTCGCCGAAATAGCCGCCGTTCTCCTCGGCCGTCACGGGCCTCAGGTCCTCGATCTCCACGCCTATGATACCGATGCTGTTCAGCATGTAAGCGATATCATCCTCAGCCTCTTCCGTGGTGTCAATGGTATATTTTATCCATTCCATAAATACGCTGAAAGCCTTCGCGCCGTCCGGCGCGAAGGCTTATCTCCTTATACTTAAAATATCTGTCTCATTCCGTCTCGCCGCAGGCCTTCTGGTACTCCTTGAGGGCCTTCTTCTGCTCGCGGGTGAGCTTCTTGGGCACCTGCACCACGAGCGTGACGTAGAGGTCGCCCCGGCGCTCGCTGCTGCGGACGGAAGGAACGCCCTTGCCCCGCAGGCGGATCCTGGTATCGGTCTCCGTGCCGGGCTTGACCTCGTATTCCACCTCGCCCTCCAGGGTCTTGATCCTGACCTTGCCGCCAAGGGCAGCCTTGGTGAAGGAGATGGGGCTCACAGTGTAGAGGTCCATGTCATCCCTCTGGAAGAGGGGATGGCGGGCCACCCTGACCTCGACCAGCAGGTCGCCTCTCGGGCCGCCGTTCGCGCCGGGCTCGCCTTTGTCGCGTACACGGACGCTCATGCCGTTGTCGATACCGGCCGGAATCTGGACCTTGATCTTCTGCCGGCGGGTAATGTAGCCGGTGCCGCGGCACTCCGGGCACTTGTCCTTGATCTGCTTGCCTGTCCCGCGGCACTCCGGGCAGGCCGTCTCGGACTGCATCATGCCGAAAATGGACTGCTGTGTGGTGACGACCCGGCCGCTGCCGCTGCATCGCGGGCAGATGACCGGGGATGTCCCCGCCTTGGCGCCGCTGCCGCCGCAGGCGCTGCAGGCCTCCCTGAGGTTGAGATCCAGCTGCTTCTCGCAGCCGAAGACAGCCTCCTCGAAGGTGATGTTGACGGAGGTCCTCACGTTGGCGCCGCGCATGGGCGCGTTGGGGTTCTGCCTGGTCTGGCGGCTCCTGCCGAAAATATCGCCGAACCCGAACAGGTCGCCGAAAAGATCGCTGAAGTCCATGCTGTTGGGGTCGAAGCCGCCGTACCCGCCGCCGCTGAAGGCGGCGTGGCCGAACTGATCGTACTGCTTTCTCTTCTCCGGATCCGACAGGATGGAATACGCCTCGGAGGCCTCCTTGAATTTCTCAGCGGCCTCCTCATCTCCCGGATTGACGTCCGGATGATATTTTTTTGCCAGCTTCCGGTAAGCCTTCTTCAGAGTGTCGGCGTCAGCGCTCTTGTCGACGCCCAGCACCTCGTAGTAATCTCTTTTCTCTGCCATAGATAGATCCTTTTGTTTCTTTGCTCATAAAAATACGGCAAAGCTGCCGCGTCACCCGCCTCCTGCCATAAGGCACTCCGGCGCCGTGGCCCGGCCGCTTAAGTCTTACGGTAAGCAGGCTGTCCTTGTGCGGACAGCCTGCAATGTTACATCTTATACCTCGGTGTAGTCCGCGTCAACAACATCATCGCCATTATTGGCATTTCTGTTGTTCTGGCCGTAGCCACCCTGGTTGAAGCCGCCCTGGTTGAAGCCACCCTGCGGGCCGGCCTGCTGCTGGGCCTGCTGGCTCTCATACATCTTGCTGAAGAGCTTCTGCGCACCGTTCAGCAGACGGTCCTTGGCATCCTTGAGCTCAGCGATGTCTGCGTCGGAGAGATTGTTGTTGTTCTTGTGCTTCTCAACTACGCTCTTCAGGTTGGCGAGGTCGTTCTCAACGGCTGCCTTGTCGGCCGCGTCGAGCTTGTCACCGGTCTCCTTGAGGGCATTCTCGATCTGGAAGACCATGTTCTCGGCCTCGTTCTTGGCGTCGACGCCTTCCTTGCGCTTCTTGTCCTGGGCCTCGAACGCTCTGGCCTCAGCAACAGCCTTGTCGATATCGGCGTCGGACATGTTGGAGGAAGCGGTGATGGTGATGTGCTGCTCCTTGCCGGTGCCGAGGTCCTTGGCGGAGACGTTCACGATGCCGTTGGC